>JACSRJ010000268.1 GCA_014879835.1 Anaerolinea sp. | reverse complement strand
AATCGGATCATCAACATGAGGACGATGTTGCCGGATTCTTTGGGGGTTAACGTTAGAGGACACGACAGTTTACCCCTCAGAGTCTCGAATCCTCCCTTCTACCGCGTGCGGCAGAAGGGGGGCGCGGGGGGGATGAGGGTAAACCTACTGACGTCCCCTCAGTCTCATGCAGACCGCTCTCATCACTTGTTTAACAACTTTACTGCGCGTGTACAAAACCTTCATATGGTCTTCATAACTGATCCCTAGACTTATGGGTGTGAACGAAACTCAAAAACCCAACAGAAAAGGAATAGGGACATGAAGTACCGTAAACTGATTATCACTGCCGCCGCCGCTGCGATGTTTTTTGGGGGCGCAGCCCTCACCAACCCGGCCCTTGCCCAAGGGGGGGGAGAAACCCCACCGATGCAGATTCATTTGGGCGCAGACCTGATCGGAGCGTGCAGCGCAACCAATGCCGCCGATGTGGCTGCTAAAGCTCTCAACATGACCGCCGCTGAACTGCGTGTTGCCCTTGCTAGCGGCAAAACCTTGAACCAGATCGCCACTGAAAAGGGGGTTACTGTTGATACAGTGCAGAAAGCACTGGATGAGAGCTTCGTCGCTGAAGTGGATCAGGCGTTTAAGGATGGTTTGATCACCGAAGAGCAGGCGACCCTGCTCAAACAAATGCGCTCTGGTACTCCCGCTGCGTCTGCTGAACCTGTTGACCCCGCAGCCACGCCAGCCGCTCCCGATGGTACAGGAGCAAATCCAGTTGCGCCGGGCGCGCCGGGGATCGTGCGTGAACGGGTACGGATGGTGCGGGGTATGTTCATTCCAGATCGAAACGTTGTGAAGCCGGTTCAGGTTGCCGCAAGCGCGATGGGGATCTCCTGCCCCGAATTGGCAAAGGCACTTCAGGGTGGCAAATCCATTGCTCAGGTGGCTCAGGAACGCAGTGTCAACCTTCAGACCATTGTTGATGCTTTGGTGAAAGCTTACTCTGATGCTCTTGACCAGGACTTCTCAGAAGGTCTGATCTCCAAAGTGGAATTGGACTCCGCCAAGAGCAACCAGATCAATCATGTGCTGGCATTGGTCTCCCGCATCGGTGCTGGTGAAGGTGGTCGGATGGGCGGACGGGTAGAAATCCGCGAGGGGCGCATTGAGATCGGTGTACCCGGACAGGGTAACCCCGGTGGGATCGGTCGGGGTGGCAATAATCCCGGAAACAAAAACCCCTAAGCCCTTTTTGTAGGCAGTCCCTCCTCCACCTGCCCCCCTGCTCCATCGGAACAGGGGGGCCTTATTTGAACCCTCGGTTTCTGAAGTTTGAATACCCCCTCGATACCCCAAAATTGGTCAGGGTAAACAAGGTACAGCCAACTGATTTTGTGGAGGTTGCACCATCCCCGGATTCATCTTTTGCAGTATCCTTAGGTGCTTGTATCCCAAGCATACAGATGAGTATGCGCAAAGTAGAGTTGCCGCGCTGGGGGGTTCATGATAGGCTTGGGAATAAGAAAGGATACCCAGTCTCGTGATCTCCGTTCGTCTGGCACTCCTTCAGGATGCTGCCGCCATCACCACCATTCACCGATCCCTGATCCCCCGATGGGAACGGATCACTGCTGAGGGCAGTCGGATGCCGCTGGACTACGAGTCTCTCTCGTTGTTTGAACGCTGGCAGCATGGTGGGGTGTGGATGAGCATCGAGACATGCGCTGTCCACTTAAATCGCCTGCTTGCCGGATCGGGCATCCCCCTTGTAGCCGAAGTTGAGGGCGAGGTTCGGGCTATGGCCGAACTTTACGAGAGTTTTGAGCCGCCTCCTTTTGGGCATCATCTTGAACTCTCGGTGATCGCGGTCCATGCTGAACATCAGGGGGAAGGATTGGGGACTGCCCTTCTGAAGTACATTCAGGAGATGGGACGCCTGATGAAATGCGAACGGATCACAGTCTCACACGGAGAGGCGGGCGAATTTTACGAAAAGCGCCGTTTCCGCCAGACTCACTCCGGACGAGGTGTGCGCATCAGCCCCCAAATGGGACGGGTGTTTTATCAGGCAGCCGAACTCACTGACCGCAGCCCCAACCAGATCAAAGGCTGGTATATGCCTTTTGGGCGCTACCGATCCAGTCGGCAGGAGTGGGATCGACTGTTCCCACAGGACTGGGCAGCGGGCATCCCTGAGCTGCTTAACCCGCAATCAGCCCATGTGAAAATGACCGTTACTGGGGGTCAATCTGCAATCCTTTATGCCCGTGAGGCGGATGAGATCGACTGTGAACCGGGTGATATGCACCTCGCCTGTTGGTCGGCGCGCCCGCTTACGGGACAGTTGTTCGCCGCCATTCGTGATTGGGCCTTCCGGTCGGGGCATCATCGTCTCATCAGCTTCATGATGGATGCTGATCTGAACCTTGTGGGGGCTGAGGCTCAACACGCCGACTATACCCAGAAATTCTATGAGGCGGGCGTCACCTGAAACCCTTCAGGAATTTTTCAGGAGGTTTTTATAGTTTTTTCGCACTTTAACAAGGTAATTTTTGCCTTGTTATGAGACAATAGGGATAAGGACGCAGCAATACTTTTTGATTACGAGATCGAAAATGTGGTTGCAGCAGGTTATCAATGATGCTCACTTTTGTCTCTGGATGGCGCTCCATTGAGCGCGACAAAGCACTTCTAAAGTGCCGTGATCGGGAACGTCGCAGCGTTTTCTTCATCGAGAACAGCTCAAACTTCCCAGACTTACTGCCGGATGCCCCCATCATCGATGTGTGGCGTAACGGACTCGTTGATTTCACCATGGAGCAGGTCCCAGAAACACTGGTACGGCTCAATTACGATACCGAACATCAGGTGTTAACACGGGCGATCCTTCATGTACTGCTTCAAGATCGAGACGCGCAGGTCATTGTGACCTATGACGCCCTCAACAATCTCTATCGACTGTTCCCCCATCTGCGCCATGCACAAGCGCTGCTCGCCGCCAATGAGCGGATCGATGCGCCTCCCGGAGACCGGGTGATTTTCTCGCGTGGGGGATCGTTTGCATGGAAGGATCATCTGCTCGAAACCCAGACCTCACTGCTCTTTGATGAGGATGTGATCGACGCTGGCATCGTACCTGATCCGCTGGAAGACCTTGAACAGAACCGCGAAGCCTGAGCCGCGATGCTTTGATAAAACGCCCCTCCGCTTCGAGGGGCGTTTTTGTTGGGATCGTCCCTTGATTGATGGATTCAGACCCGTTGATGCATGATCTTGCTGCCTTTCAGACCGCGCTGCTCTCTTGGTTTGGGGCGGTCTCTGCTGCCTTCCCATGGCGCGAAAGCCCCTCCCCTTATCGAGTCTGGCTTTCGGAGATGATGCTCCAACAAACGCAGGTGACCACAGTGATTCCCTACTTCACGAGGTTTTTGGAGCGCTACCCCAACGTTCAGGCGCTCGCCGCCGCGCCGCTGGATGAGGTGCTGAAAGCATGGGAGGGGCTGGGTTACTACACCCGCGCCCGCAATCTTCACCGTGCAGCCCAAATGATCAGCACGCAGCATGGGGGGAACTTCCCGCAAACGGTGGAGGCTTTGCAAACCCTGCCGGGGGTAGGCCGTTATACCGCCAGCGCAGTCGCCAGCATTGCCTTTGGGATGCGTACCGCCGCCCTTGATGGTAACGTGATACGGGTCTTGAGTCGGCTTTACGATGTGGTTGAGGATGTCTCCCTGCCGGCCACCCAAAAGCGCTTGTGGGGTCTGGCAGAAGGTTTAATCAAGGACTCAACGCGCCCCGGTGATCACAATCAGGCGATGATGGAGTTAGGGCGTGAGGTGTGCAAACCGCGTAAGCCGGACTGTTTGAAATGCCCAGTACAGTCCTTTTGTCAGGCCTTCCAACAGGGTACCCAAGCCGCTCGTCCGGTGAAGGCGCTCAAGCCCCCAACGCCGCACTATCATATGGCTGCGGGAGTGATCACCAACGAACAGGGTCAGGTCTTGATCGCGCAACGTCCCCTAGAGGGGTTGTTGGGCGGACTGTGGGAGTTTCCGGCAGGCCGGTGTGAAGGTTCAGAACCGCCTGAATCCTGCTTGGAGCGCACTTTCCGGCAGCGTTTGGGCATCAGGGTTGAAGAACTGCACCACCTGCTGCAAGTAAAACACGCTTTTACCCACTTTAGGATCACCGTTCAGGTTTTTGAGGGGCGACTGGCCGGGGGGAGCCTGAACCCTCAGGATTATCCCGCGTGTCAGTGGGTAAGCTGGGATCAGATCGGGCGTTTTGCTTTCGGCAAGGTGGATCGTAAGGTGATCGATCACTGGCAGACACGCGGCAACCGTCTGTGGTAAACGGCTTGCGGCGGAGGGTAAATCAGGGAAGTCCAAATTCCCGAATCAGCATTTCTACAGCGGGTTTTGGGCTGTAGTCGATGCGCCACAGACCAAAGTGATGTTCGCTATTGTCGGGGCTGGGGCAGGCCGGAGGAATGCAGGTCGCAGAGGTGGGAAAATCAAAGGCAGTCCAGATCAACCAACCCATGAGTCCCTCTGCCTCCGCTGTGGACAGTGCGGCACGCAAATTTACCATCTGACGTTCAACAGTATCCGCGGGGCTGGCATATCCCACTTCTTCCAGAAGCAGCGGCTTATCACTAACCGCCCGTATTTGTTTGATACGCTCTCGAAGATTTTCGGCGCTGCGCCAATGATGAAAGCTCATAAAATCGACGATTCCAGCGGTGATCTGAGGATTCTCATTCCACCCCGCGGTGATCAGGTGGTTGGGATCAGCGGCGCGCACCTCAAGGGCCAAAGCGCGCAGCCAGTCGATCACGGTGCGGGTGGTGGTGTAACCCCGAACGGAGTCCACATCGCCCTCGTTGCGTAAGTCCCATGCGAGGATCGCTGGCTCGTAACGATAACGCTGCACCAGATACAGGGTCTGGGCATTGGCCGCCTCCGGTTGAGTGTAAAGGGGGGTGACCAGCAGATCGGGCAGGTCGTTGAGGGTTACAATCAGCCTCAATCCCTTTTCCGCCGCCAATCTAATGATCCCGTCAAGGCGCGCTAGAACGTCGGCTTTGGGCACCGGGCCACTCCCCGGACAGGTGAATAGTGCTTCATACCACACAAAGATGCGGATCGTGTTGAGACCCGCGCCCTGAATCAGATCAAGTTCAGCGCCCACGGTCTCTAGATCAGTCTCGGTCAAAAAGCGTCGCCACGGAGCGCGAGAAGGGTAATAATTCACGCCCCGAATCCGATAAGGCGCACCCTTAACTGTAAGCATCCCGCCTTCAAGGTGGACAAACCAGCTGATCCCGCTGGGGATATAAGGGGGGATGGCCGCAAGGGCAGCTTCAACTTCGCTTGGAGGGCATATCTCAAGCGCTACAGGGGTAAGCGCTCCCCGACGACGTAGAGCGAGTGCTGCCTCGCGCCCACCGGGTTGAATCTCAAGGGCTTTTTGATACGCGCTGAGGGCCTCGTTGATCCGCCCCTGCTTTTCCAGCCATGCCCCATAATTGTAATAAGCAGGGTAGAGCTGTTCAAAAGGCGATTTCCCGTCTCCGCAGTCTGATTTTTGGGCGTGAAGTGCTTCCAGCGCTGCGATCACCGCTTCCCAATCTCGATCCCATTGGGCGTGAACCTCGCCACACCAGCGAGCGGTCATTTCCAGCACCAGATCATAGGTGGGCAGCGGGGGCGCACCATAAAACCGGGTGAGACGTTCAATCCATGCGGAGAGAGGTGCGGCGATCAGCAGCACCCCAATCAAGACGATCAGCGGGCGGCGGCGGGTGCGAAACATCCAGCGCAGAAGCCTGAGTAAGAATCGTATGAGGCGCATCACGAGGTGATTGTACCTCACAACTCAGCGATTGCCTGTCCTTTGCCCACCGCTCAGGGCATCCCTCCCCGAAACATGTTACAATGTGAGGGATCATACATAAAGGATGGGTTCATTGTGCAGCGCCGTTCGCTGATCAGCTTTCTGATTTTGAATGCGATTGTGACCTTCTTGATGGCATCCGCGGTGATTCTGGTTAATGAAGCCCGACAAGCCGCACAACCAACACCCCCCGGAAGGCTGCTTCAAGTCGTGATCACCGCAACCCCCAACCCTAGAGTGACCTCGGAGGTGGTCTATATTGTGGTCACAGCGACCCCACCACTTACTCCGTCCGGGGTCGTGATTCAGCCTACCTCCAGTGATGCGGGTGGTGGGGGCGTGCCTACCCTTGATCCGTCGCTGCTGCCCCCTAACATTGGGGTTGTGGAGACACCCACGCCTGCCCCCACCGATGAGAGCGGGTGTCCCGTACATATCATCAAACAGGGCGATATTCTGGGACGGGTGGCACCTGCCTATGGGGTGACCGTAGAGGACATCATGAAAGCCAATGATCTGACTGAGCGGGATGTGAATCGACTTCAGATCGGACAAAAACTGATCATCCCTGTAGCCGGCTGTGGGCTGCCGACTCTGACCCCATCTCTGACCCCAACCACGACCTATACACCCACCCCACCGCCCACTGCGACCACTGCTCCGCTGGTTTCATCAGAACAGATCAAATTGGAAGTGGTGCAGATCATCAGCCCCGGAGACATCACCAACGAAGGTATTGAACTGCGTAATATCAGCGGCGGACAGGTGGAGATCAGCGGTTGGACTCTCCGGGATGCACGGGGTAATGTGTTCACCTTCCCTGATTTTAGTATGTATGAAGGCCGGCGCCTGATCATTTATACCCGTGAAGGGCAGAGTGGTGCGCTGGCCTTATACTGGGGACTCAAAGAGGCGATCTGGAATGATCCCGCCCAAAGCATTATCATCGCAGACGCGGAGGGGAACGTTCAGTTGAACAGTCCGATATCGGCGCTGCCGACGCCGAGCGGGGGGTTTGTCCCCACCCCAACGCCGGGCAATTGATGGCACAAACAAAACTCACAAGTTGACAGGATGGAGCGGTTCACATGCTGCGGAGACAAAGAGTACGGGCATTGGTTTGGGTGCTGGTAATCCTCCTCGGTCTGATTCCAGCGCTGGCGATTACTCCTGCCGGGGCACAGAACGGTGGGTTATCGGGGTTGCTCTCCAATGTGCCCGACCGCCCTGCCAGCCGCACCGTGATCTGGTATGGCGCACCGGGCGACCTAGAGCGCCTTCTTGGGGTGCAGGTGAATAGTCAGGCGGATGTTGACGCCCTTGGCCCGGCGCAGCGCCTGACCTTCCTGCTCGAATTTGGCCAGCAGGTCTACTACTCCGACTACAGTGGCATCGCCGACTCCGTGACATGGGACGACACCTTTGGCATCAATGGTTATGCGGTCACCCGTGAGATCACCGTCGGCGCGACCTTCCCCGATCAATTCGGGATCATGGAAGGGGCGTTTGACAGTGGCACAATCCTGAACAAACTGTCCGCACTTGGATACCAACAGGTTAATCTGGCTGGACAGGTAGTGATGGCTTTTGGGGCTGATGGTGATACCTCATCGGGGCTGCCCTCACAGATCAGCGGTGGACGCTATAACCGCCTGCTGGTTGGGTCTGGGACAGTGGTTGCAGCGCCTTCCTCTGCTCTCATGGAAGCAGTATTGAGCGGCGGTGGTGCGCTGGCCAATGATCCCACTTATGCAGCGCTGGCAGCCGTGCTGGAATCACCCAATAATCAAGGGGGGGCCCTGCTAAGTGCTGGCTTGTGGGGCGGTGATTATCTGGTCAATCGGGTTCTGACTCCGGCGCTCAGTCAAAGTGGTGCCTCGCGGGATCAGTTGGGCATCAACGCCCCACTTCCGGGATATTTGGCAGCAGGCATTGGTTACAGCCGCATTGGGAACGGGCGTCAGTTCATGGTGGCTCTGATCTATAACTCCGATGCCGAAGCACAAGCAGCAGCGGCGACCCTCGCAGCGCGTATGAGCGCATACATGAGCGCCTTTGAACCGGGACGTCAGATCTTCGGGGGCTGGGCTTTTAGCCCTTCGGTGATCCAATCCAATGGGGTTTTTGCGGCCGTGGTGACTGGGGTCATGCCCGATCAAACCGATGTGGGTTGGGTTAAACTGGCGCAGGATCGAGATATTTTGTTCCTGCTGCCCTGATCACGCTCAGCCCTGACTTTCATCCTCCGTCCCCCCACACCTCCGTTCACTTTTTAGGTGAAGGGATTACAGGGGGGACACATCCACGCCCTGTGGACTCCGGTTGCCATTCATCATCAATATTTTTAATGAAGGACTTCATGGAATGTACATCGGCGATTACTTAGGCAGACGCACCATTTACAGCCCTGATCAGCTTGCTGTTGTGGATGCAGGCAAATCACCTCACTGGGCTTTCACTTACCGAGAGCTGAATCAGCGCGCTAACCAACTGGCGGGCTGGCTGCGTCACACCGCCCATCTTCAGAAGGGCGATGTGGTTGGTATCGTGGCCCGTGATGGAATCGAGTTTCTTGACGCTTTTTTTGCCTGCGCCAAACTAGGCGCAATCTTGGCCTGTTACAACTGGCGTTTACACTGGCGCGAACTGCTTGGGGTAGCCCAAAATTCACACCCAAAAGTGTTGATCTTCTCCGCCGACTTTGCGGAGGCAGCGCGCTGCGTACAGGCAGAAGCGCCTTTCATCGCCTACACCCTCCATCTTGACGGGCAAGGCATTGAAGGCAGTCAGCACTTTGAGAGTATTCTCCAAGCAGCACCGGATGATCCCATCACCACCGAAGCTGTGGAGGCGGAAGATACCGTCTGTTTGCTTTACACTGGAGGCACTACTGGACTGCCCAAAGCCGCGCAAGTCACGCATCGGATGATCGGGTGGAACACCCTGAATACCATCATTCACGATATTCGGCACGGAGATGTGACGGTGAATGTGTTCCCCATGTTTCATACGGGTGGGCTGCTGGTCTACACCATGCCCCTGCTCATTCTGGGTGGAACCGTAGTACTGACCCAGCGTTTTGACCCTGCTCAAGTCCTGACCTTGATCGAGCAGTATCGGGCGACCTTCTTTGGTGGTGTACCCACCATGTATCAGATGCTCACCACTGCCCCGAACTGGCAAAGCGCTGATCTGAGTAGTTTACGCTTTTGTACCAGCGGCGGCGCACCATTGCCTGTGCCCTTGGTGGAGAAGTTCCAGACCGAAAAAGGGGTGCAGTTCAAACAGGGCTTTGGCATGACCGAGTTTGGCCCGGGCATTTTTGCCCTTGCCCCAGAAGATGCGATCCGCAAAGCAGGCAGCATTGGACGCCCTAACTTTTTTGTGGATGCACGGGTGGTTGATGAATACAATCAACCTCTTCCCCCCCATCAGATTGGGGAACTGGTGCTGAAAGGACCCTCAATGTCTTCCGGCTACTATCACAATCCTGAGGCGACTGAAGCAGCCGTGGATGGAGAAGGGTGGTTCCACACAGGCGATCTGGCCCGCTACGATGAAGAGTGGTACTTTTACATTGTGGATCGCAAAAAAGACATGTTCATCAGTGGTGGCGAAAATGTTTACCCGGCCGAGATCGAGCAGTCCCTGTATCAGCACCCGGCAGTGCAAATGTGTGCGGTGATCGGGGTGCCTGATCCCAAGTGGGGTGAGGTGGGCAAAGCCTGTGTGGTGCTGAAGCCGGGACTGAGCGCTTCGCCAGAGGAACTGATCGCGCACCTGAACGCCCATCTCGCCCGTTACAAAGTCCCCCGCAGCGTGGAGATCATGGAAAGTCTGCCCATCTCCGCGGCCGGCAAGATCCTCAAACGAGAACTGCGCCAGAAATTTGTGGGCTGACCCCGACCCACCTCTCTATCTCCCCCTGCACAAGCCATGATAACAGCAGGTTAAAAGGGGGGAGATCAACTTGAGTGCCTAATGACTCCTGCCTCAAATTGGTGACAATGTTCCTATGGATCAATGACATCTGAGTGATCGGATTGGGCGTAGAATGAGGGTAACGCTCACAGGGGATAACGCTGCCTCGGTGAGGAAAATTAGAGAGGATTTATGACCATGTCTACTGATTGGACGACCCTTTGGGCATCACGTACCCGCAACATCCGCGCTTCTGCAATCCGGGAACTGCTCAAATTGACCGCCCGTCCCGAAGTTATTTCTTTTGCTGGCGGTTTACCCGCCACCGAGACGCTCCCCATTCAGGCAATCACCGAAGCCTGCGCCCGAATACTTAGCACCTGCCCTGAAAAGGCCCTTCAGTACGGCCCTACTGAGGGACACCTGCCTCTTCGGGAACAAATCGCCGCACGCTATATTAAAAACTGCGTACCGGTGACCCCTGATAACCTTGTGATCACCACTGGCAGCCAGCAAGGGTTGGACTTAGTTGGGCGCACTTTGATCGATCACGGTGATCTGATCGTGACCGAAGCGCCGACTTATGTAGGGGCCCTTCAGGCATGGCGTCCATGCTCACCTGTCTTTATTGACCTGCCTGTTGATCATGATGGAATGCCAGTTGAACGGATTGATCTGGGACTGCCCATTCAATTTGTGTATGTCCTGCCCAATTTCCAGAATCCCTCTGGGGTTTCGCTCTCGCTCGAACGCCGTCATCAACTGGTGGAAATGGCGCACCGCCACCGCTTTATCATTGTAGAAGATGATCCCTACCGTGCCCTTCGTTACAGCGGTGAAGACCTACCCGCTCTCGTGGAAATTGAAGCCCAGATGCTTGGCTCCAAGTGGGATACACACGGGCGCGTGATTCATCTGGGAACACTTTCCAAGGTCATGGCTCCGGGGCTGCGGATCGGCTGGATTTTGGCGCCCTCCACTGCCGTGAGGATGTTTGTCCTTGCCAAACAGGGCGCAGACCTGCACAGTTCAACCCTGACTCAGTTCATCGCTGAAACTTTGATGCGTGACGGTACGATGGAGGCAAACTACCCCTTCTTACTCAAGGTCTATCGTGAACGGCGTGATACCATGCTCGAAGCGCTTCATGAGGATTTGTCCGATCATGCCAGTTGGACACACCCAGAAGGTGGGTTGTTCATTTGGTTGACAGCACCCGGACTACACACCCAGCAGTTGTTTACCAAGGCCGTTGAGCGTAATGTGGCCTTTGTGCCGGGGACGAACTTCTTCGCCAATGGGGGCGGTGATGAGACTATGCGCTTGAATTTCTCGTGTATGCCCCCTGAAAGAATCCGCGAGGGCATAGAGCGATTAGGGCACATCATTATTCAGGCACAAGCAGAAGCGCCCGTAAAAAGCAGCTGATAGTTTGGGGAGAAGTGCCTAAAGATAATCCGACTCTGACTACCAGCGAGACCCAGTGAAGACTGCTTTCAGGTGGCTGGTTGTTTCAACGGTCAATTGGGAAGGGATCTGTTACTGGGTTTGCTCTCATTCCCCGCCCCTCTCCCGACCGCCGCTTCGTGGCGAGGAGAGGGGCGAAAGATTCTGTGGGGTGTCCCCCACACCCCCTAAGGGGCTGAGGTCGAAGCGCGCAATACTACTTTTCAACCGATCTCTTGGGCAGATACTTTAGGCATTCCAACTGTGCTGGTGAGGGCTGGATAAAAGGGCGCGACTTGCGGATCAGATTCAGGGCTTGGTCAAAGTTCAGTCCTTGGTGGATCAGGTAAGCGGCACACATGGTCGGCGCACGCCCAACACCCCCAGCACAATGAATATACACTTTACCACCTGAATCAACGGTCTGCTGGATGAATTTCACCCCTCGTTCAAGGGCATCCGGTGCAGGTGCTTCATCATCAACCGTAGGCAAATAACAGTAATCACCCAACTTCAAGTTGTGAACCGCGTCATCGAATTCTGCCCGAAGGTTTACACAAGCAGTGATTCCTTTCCGTTCTAACAACCACTTCCCGAACTTTCCAAACTGAGGCCCAACATAGATTTGGGGGGAAATCCGACTAAAGGGCAGCAGTGGAATCCCGGTGAAAACATCCACACTTCGCACACTGGCCCAGAGCAGCGCCCCGGATAATCCCTGTTTTTGTACTCGTCGCTTGAAGACGTGCGGTGCCTTAAGCAGTTTTCGCCACATGGTCTGATCTCCGTCGTTTCCCTTTATACACCCCTCACATGGAATATCCTTTGCCCCGATTTTTGTATTCCCACTCAATCTGCGTCTGTCTGGTGAAAGGGCAGGTGACAGGTCTGGGCACAGTTCAAAACAAGGTATGCCTCACCCTGATCGGGCTGCACGCTCGCTGCTTGACATTCAGGGTGATTCTGTTATGATGGTCAACATCACGCGAGGTTCAACCTCGTTGTGAGGGGAGGATGGATCACAACGCCCGGATGCGTTGTGAGGGGCGCGCCACATAAAAATGAGCGCGCTCTGGGAGAAGCCCGGTGAAAGTCCGGCACTGTACCCGCAACGGTAACGAGCGCAGCACGCTCTCGAAGTCCGATTACCCGCTCGCCCCAGTTCGGCTTTACTCTTCGTGGTCAAAGGGAAGCGAGCATCATGCCTTTGTTAGCACTCAGCCTCACAAAGTCAAAGCCCGCCACCCGGCGGGCTTTTTTGTCCCCGGTGCGCCTTTTGCCCGCGATTGATCCCAGTTACAGGCACAAAGGAGCCTCGATCATGTCTAAACGTGTCCGCTATTTGTTCGCTGTCTTGTGCGCCTTGTTGGTAATCAGTGGGGCGGGAATACCTCCGCTGGTACGTGCGCAAGAGGGCAATCCAACTGAATGTCTGACCACCTTTGATTCCACTGTTGATTACTTCCCTGAAAAGGCAGTCATCGAATATGCTTCGGGCTTTGAGGTGGAATATCACCAAAGTTATAAAGTGGTGCGGGTGACCAAACCGTGGCAGGGTGCCGAAGCGGGTTTTGAGTATGTGCTGCTTCAGTGCGGCGCGCCCAAACCAGAAGTACCTGAAGGGACGACCATCATCGAAATCCCTGTCCATTCCCTCGTCTCGATGTCCACCACCTATCTGCCTGTGCTGGAAATGTTGGGAGTGCTGGATACCTTGGTGGGCGTTGATGATCTGGCTTTTGCCTATTCACCCGCGGTTCAAGCGCTAGGAACAGCGGGGAAGATCGAGGTGATCGGTGGCGGCGCGGGGGTGAACCTCGAAAAAGTTGCCATCCTTGACCCCGATGTGATCATGACCTACGGGATCGGGGTGCCCGATTATGACGCCCACCCCAAACTGATTGAGGCGGGTTATCCGGTGGTGATGAACGGTGAATTCATTGAGCCGACTCCTCTGAAACGGGCCGAATGGATCAAGTTCATTGCCTTGTTTTACAACCTTGAGGGTCTCGCCACCGAGAAGTTTGAGTCCATTGCTGAAGAATACAACCATCTGGTAGAACTGGCTGAGGGTGCTGCGGAGAAGCCCTTGGTGCTGTTTAACACCCCTTATGAGGGCACTTGGTATATCCCCGGCGGGGAGAGCTTTTTAGCATCACTGCTGAGGGATGCAGGCGGAACTTATGCGTGGGCTGATGATCCCACCACCGGAAGCCTCCCCCTAAGCATTGAATCGGTACTGGAGAAGTCCGCCGAGTCCACTGTCTGGTTAAACCCCGGCTTTGTCAGTTCACTCAAAGACATTGAAGCCATAGACGCCCGTCTGGCTGAATTTACGGCCTATAAGTCGGGGATGGTCTTTAACTACAACGCACGCATGAGTGCTGGCGGTGGGATCGACTATTTTGAAAGTGGGGTGACCAGCCCACATGTTGTTCTGGCAGACCTGATCAAGATTCTGCACCCGGAACTGCTGCCAGATCACAAGTTGTTTTACTACCAGCAGTTGAAGTAGCGGAAAGCGGATTATAAGCGTCTATGAGCCTCCCCTCTATGCCTCAATTGAGACTGCGGCCAGCGGCGTTTGGGCTGTTGTTGGTGGTGCTGATCGGGATTGCAGGGGTGGCACTCGCGGTGGGGTCAGTCAATATCCCGCTGGAAGATGTGATCAAAGCGCTGATCGGGCGTGAACCTTCCCGTCCAGCATATGCGACTATTGTCCTCCAGTTTCGCGCCCCTCGTGTCCTTACGGGGATGCTGGCAGGCGCAGCACTTGCAGTAAGCGGACTGCAAATGCAAACCCTGTTTCGCAACCCCCTTGCCGATCCCTTTGTGCTGGGAATCAGCTCTGGGGCAAGTCTGGGAGTGGCACTGGCAGTCTTAACGGGCGCTTCAAGCGGAGGAGCGCTCTTTGCAGGAGCAAACAACCTCGGTGATCTGGGGATGGCAGCGGCAGGCAGTGCAGGGGCCGCCGCGGCCCTGCTGATCGTGCTGTTGATCGCAGGGCGCATCTCCAGCGCCGTTGGTTTGCTTGTACTGGGCCTGATGTTTGGGTATTTGGTGGGTGCAGTGGTCAGCTTGCTGATGTATTTCAGCGCCGTTGAACGGATTCAGGCATACCTGAACTGGTCATTTGGCAGCTTCGGCGGGGTCACATGGCGGCAGTTGACCATCTTTGGTCCCGCCGTGATCAGCGGTTTGATCCTTGCGGGGACCTTGATCAAACCCCTCAATGCGCTGCTGCTAGGGGAGACCTATGCCCGCAGTCTGGGCGTGAACCTGCCCCGAACGCGGCTTGGGATTGTCCTCTCCGCGGCCCTTTTGGCAGGTGCAGTCACGGCCTTTTGTGGCCCCATCGGTTTTTTGGGTATCGCCGCGCCGCATGTGTGTCGGGTGATCTTCAAAAGCGCCGATCACCGGTTGTTGATTCCCGCTTGCGCATTGGTCGGGGCGATTATTGCTTTGTGCGCAGATCTGGCGGCTCAACTTCCCGGTTCTCAGGTGGTACTGCCCCTCAATTCGGTGATGGCTTTGGTAGGCGCTCCGGTGGTGATTTGGATCATCTTGCGGGGCTGGCAGACAAGGGTGACCCTCGAATGACTGGACTTCAAACCTTACTGCATACTTCTGGCTTGATGATCGGGTATGCCCGTTCGCGCCAACAACAGCGGGTGATCGCCTCTGGGCTGGAGGTGCAGCTTGCTGCGGGAGAACTGGTGTGTCTGCTTGGCCCCAACGGGGCTGGCAAGTCTACCCTGCTGCGCACCCTGAGCGGGCTTCAGCAGCCCCTTCAGGGGAGCGTGTATCTTCGGGGCAAGCCAATCCACAGCCTCAAGAGCGCTGAGCTTGCGCGGCTGGTGAGCGTCGTCCTGACCTATCGGGTTGAAGTGGGGATGCTTTCGGTGTATGGGCTGGTGGCATTGGGCAGGCACCCTTACAGCGGGTGGATGGGGCGTTTGAGCGCAGCCGATGACTGGGTGATTCGGGAATCGCTGGCAGCGGTGGGAATGTCCGATTTTGCGACGCGCTTTGTGAACGAACTCAGTGATGGTGAGCGTCAGAAGGTGATGATCGCCCGTGCGCTGGCCCAGCAGCCCCAAGTGATGATTCTGGATGAGCCGACAGCCTTTTTAGATGTTCCCCGCCGGATGGAGATCATGCACCTCTTGGGTAAATTGGCCCGGGAATCGGGATGCAGCATTCTGCTCTCGACCCATGATCTTGATCTGGCGATGCGCACGGCGGATCGGGTCTGGTTGCTCTCCGCAGAGGGGCAGCTTCAATCGGGCGCTCCTGAAGACCTTGTCCTGAACGGTGGCTTTGAGTCCGTCTTTCGCAGTGAGGGGGTTCAGTTTGATGAACACAGCGGCATGTTTAAGGTCAATGGGGCCCACAGCGGTTATGTGACTCTTCAGGGCGAGGGCGTACCAGCGATCTGGACTCGGCGCGCCCTTGAACGGGCCGGTTTCACCGTGACCAGCGACGCGCTTGGGAATCACCCCTTGGTCGAAGTTGAGCCGATTGGGAGAGAGACGCGCTGGCGGTTCCGTTTTCAGGGGTACATTGAGGATTACCAAAGCGTGTATGACTTGGTAGCAGCAGCCCAGAGACACCGTGCCGTGAGCATCCCCGTTTGAAAGAGCGTGGAGGGTGTTACCCACCCTCCACGCACTGTATTCGTTGTTTGTGAAAGCACGCTTTTAGGCGCACGTAATCAGGACTTTTCGGGCTACTTGCGTGCTGAGGGTCACAATCTGAGTCTGCTCACCGATACGCACACTGATCGTGTCATTTAGCGGCGAGCGAGATTCAAGGGTGACCTTCACCCCGATGAGCAGACCCACATCAGCCAGATAACGCAGCACTTCAGGCGCTTGATCAATGATTCGGTTGACTTCACAAGATTCCTGTGCAGGAAGATCAGAAAGTAAGATCAACTGTTTGGCCACAATGGTCCCATCCAATGCAGGGATGGGATCGCCGTGTGGGTCTAGTTCCGGATGCCCTAAGGTCTCCGCAATCCGGGCCTCAAGACGCTCTGAAATATGATGTTCGAGTTTGTCCGCCTCGGTATGCACCTCATCCCATGCAAAGCCCAATTTCTGGCTCAGGTAAAGCTCCAACAGGCGGTGATGACGCACAACCTCAAGGGCGATGCGCCGTCCTAAAGGAGTCAGACGTACCCCTTTATAGGGTTCATAATCGAGCAAAACAGGGATCGCGGTCATACCCCGCTTTTTGTCTTTTTCATCCAATGTGCCCGATAAACGTTTGATCATATCGGTCACAGAGGGCGCGGCAATATTCAGAGCCCGCGCCAACAAAGAAGTGGGCACAGGGTCTACCTGCTGCGCCAGCAGGTAGACATGTTTCAAAAAATCTTCAACGGCTTCTGTACGCCATTCGCCTCGCAGGTCTTGGTTGGTGGTCACTTGGCAGCCTCACCGAAAAGCATAACACGACCAGTTGTAAGCATCTGTTGGGTTGTTGCCATCTTTGATCGCAATCGCGTTGGGATCGCGGTAGGTGACCTGACAAATGCGATCAAAATCGTTTTTGCCTAGAATTTTGGCGATGGTATTGGTGCCGTTGAACAGGCACGCCCAGTCACGATTACTGTTCACCACTTGAACCCCATAACCCTGCTGATTGCAGTACCACTCTACTTGAAACTCACCTAGACGAGTCAGCCGCGGGATAGGTGTTGCTGAGGGCCTTACAAATAGAGTCGGGGTGGGGGTGGGGGCGCTTAGGGTATCCTTGTAACAGCCCCAGCGGGTGCCGCCAAACTGAGCGTCAAAGCCTTCAGCCTTGGCATAGGCGCTGGTATCACGGTAGATGCTGCGGCAGAAGGTGTTAAATTCGTTCTGGTTCAGGTAGATCACAACTGTGGTTGAGCCGGGGTTGAGACAGGCCCACTGTCGGCCTTGCACCCAGCCTGTCCAGTAACCGAGTTGGGTGCAGTACACGTCGGGACGGGCTTCACCCAACCGTATGGTTTGGGGTATGGGTGGCGGTGGCGCAAAACATGACCAATTGTAAGCATCAGTGGGTTTAGTGCCATCCTTGAGCGCAAACGCCTGAAGGTTGCGGTATGTGCGTTGGCCTGTCTCTTATACACATCTGACGCTGCCGACGACGGAGAGAGTGTA
>JACSRJ010000017.1 GCA_014879835.1 Anaerolinea sp. | reverse complement strand
TATGTCTCGGATACCACCGGACGGCGCTCATTTCAGGTGTTTGCGCTTGCCCTAAGTGGATTGACCCCTCCAAAACCGCAGCAGCTCACCAATTCGGGCGGGCAGAACACCAGCCCGTCATTCTCGCCTGATGGCAAGAGCATCGTGTTCATCTCCACCCGAAACCGCTCATTGAGCAAGGTTTTTGTGATGCGCGCCGACGGTAATGATGAGCGCCCCCTGCTGATTGATGATGGCAGCGCCGAGAACCGCGATCCGGTATGGTCTCCCGATGGGCAGTATGTGGCGTTTGTGTCTAATCGGAATGGGGGGTTGTTTCAGGTGTTTGCGGCACTGGCGAACGGACGCAACGTTCAACAGGTGACCAATGGCACCGTAAATGTGGCTGGAGTGCGCTTCCGTCCGGGCTTTTAGGAAGGACGATTGGACAAGGGCGATTGCATGAGAATTCGCCGCCAGTAGACGAGATGCCGCTTTTTACAGGGGCGAGGCGGGCCTCGCCCACGCTGAGTCAAAGAAACCCTCATGCGTTTGCCCTGTTTTTTTGAGCCTCATTTAGGATCAAGGGTGGTTTATACGTGAGCAACCAAGCAAGCAGCAAAGTAGAACAACTCGTTAAAGAAGGCGCTGCCGCCGCTAAAGCTGGTGATCGCCACATTGCCCGTGCCAAACTGCGCGAGGCAGTTGGGATCGATCAGCGCAATGAGCGGGCATGGTTTTTGCTAGCCTCAGTAACCGATGACATCGAAGAAAAACGGACGTCTCTGGGCAATGTGCTCGTGATCAACCCTGATAATGCACGGGCCCAGCAGATGCTTGAGCAGTTGGATCGGGCGACCACCGAAGCATCGCGGCCCAAACGCCCCACTTTTGCGACTACTGAGGTGATCCAAAACGTTGATCCCAACACCAAACGCACCCTATATATCATTGGGGGCACTATCGCCGTGGGGCTGCTGCTGGTGATCATCCTCTTTCGAGGGGGCGGCGCTGGCCCCGCAGCCACGCCCACATCTGTCGCGGAGCTGCCCACTGAACCGCCCACGGTTGACGCCGCCATGATGACCGCGACGACGGTTGCAGAGACAGCGGTATTCCAACTAACCTTAGATGCGCAGCTAACCTTACGCGCTCTGCCGGCCACATGGACACCCCAACCAAGCAGCACCCCGCGGGGCACACTCACAGCGGTACCGCTGGCCTCACCCCCGCCCGGAGTCACAGGGCGGATGCTCGCGGTTGCAGGCAAAGCGCTTACCCTTGATGGGAAGCTGCCCGTGGTGATGCTTGATCTGAAGGACGGGCGTCGTACTACGGTGGCCGAAGAGCGCGGTGATTATGCGATCTTTTCACCCAACGCAGATCGGGTGATTTATGCCCGTTATGTGTCTGGCACCCGGCCGCAGCTTCTACTGCGGATTATCCATCAGGGTGGCGCACGTCCAGAG
This sequence comes from Anaerolinea sp., assembly GCA_014879835.1. GTDB lineage: Bacteria > Chloroflexota > Anaerolineae > Aggregatilineales > UBA2796 > UBA2796. Next base: position 1,977 of record JACSRJ010000017.1, on the reverse strand, counting down.
GAATTGAGCAGCTTGTGGGGCAACCGCCCACCCATCGCCGATCACCAAATGCCTGCTTTTGCCCTTGATGGGCGCAGCATGGTCTTTGTAGGACAGAATGTGACCGGTGAGAATGAGCGTTTCCCCAACATTTACTGGCTCGCAGTCAACTTCCCGGCCCGGGGGTCCCAACCCACCCTAACCCCGACGATCACTGAGACCCCGACCCCGAACCTTGATCCCACTGCAGATCCCTTAACCGCGACGTGGACTCCAACCCCCACGGCAACTCTTTCTTTGACGCCTTCGTATGCAGAACTGCGCCGTCTTACCGAAAAGGACAGCGGCATTAACCTTTACCCCTCCCTTGCGCCTGATGGTTCTAAGGTGGTCTATACCACCGACCGCAGTGTCGTGGGCGGGGATGGCACCGATATCTACTTGATCGATTTGCCCTCAGGCACTCCCGTAAACCTGACCAACGACGGCGGGCGGATCAATGAAGCATGGACGCAGTTTTCGCCTGATGGCACCCAAATTGTGTTCACAGCGGTGGCCGAAGGCGCTGCCGATCATGATCTCTTTGTGATCAATGCTGATGGCAGTGGACGGCAAACCCTGCTCGAAAAACAAGGCGATATTGTCCGTCCTCAGTGGTCACCCGATGGGCGGTACATTGGCTTCTCCTCAAACCGCAGTGGCAAATGGGAAATCTATGTGGTTGAAGTCGCATCGGGGGAAGTGTTTCAGGTGACGGCAGACAAGGACGACATCCTGATCACCAATTGGGGCGAATAAGCGCGTATGTCCGCCGGATACGTTGAGTACGCTGGCAACCTGCATATCCATACCCCCTACTCCGACGGGGAGGGTTCGCACGCTCAAATTGCGGATGCGGCCCTTCTCGCCGGACTGGATTTTGTGGTCGTGACCGATCACAATGTTCTGGTACAGGGGGTTTCGGGCTACTACGGCGATGATCAGCGCGGACACGTGCTGCTGCTCACCGGGGAAGAAATCCATGATCGGCAGCGCGATCCACAAGTGAATCACCTGCTGGTGTACAACGTGGATCAAGAACTGTGCCCCTGCGCCCCTGATCCTCATGCCTTGATCAGCGCTGTCAATGCCGCCAACGGACTGACCTTTTTGGCACACCCTACCGATAAAGCATTGGCAATTGTCCACGAACCTGCGATCCCGTGGGTCGATTGGGAACTACCGCCATTTACGGGCTTGGAGATTTGGAACTACATGTCCAACTTCAAGCGTTTTGTCGGAAAGGGTATCCGCAACATCCTGCGGGCGGCTTTTCGCCCCGAAGAATTGATCACTGGCCCTGACCCCGACACCCTCAAACTGTGGGATGATCTGCTCATGCAGGGCAAACGCATTGTGGGTATCGGCAACTCCGACGCCCACGCGACGGTTGCACACCTCGGTCCGATCCGTCAGGTGATCTTTCCCTATGACTACCTCTTTAGCTGTGTCAACACCCACATTCTTGCCCATCAACGCTTCAACGGCGAGTGGACGGAGGATGCCCGCACCATTTACCGCGCTCTGGGCAGCGGACACGCCTTTATCACCTATGATCTGATCGGGAATGCCAGAGGTTTTCGCTTCTCGGCCCACGGTGAAAGCAGTACCGCGATCATGGGCGACAGTATCCGCCTCGGTGGCGGGGTAACGCTTCAGGCGCTGTGTCACGAGCGCAGCCACTTTAAGCTCATCCATCAGGGGAAGGTGGTCGCTGAAACCACCGGCCGCGAAAACCTAACCTTCACCGCCAAACAACCGGGCGCATACCGAGTTGAGGTCTGGCGGGACTATAAGGGAATGGAACGCATGTGGATTCTGAGCAACCCCATTTATGTCGAAGATGTCCCTGCCCCGACAAGAATCTAGTCCCAACAAGGTGAGAATCCACCGCAAGCGCTTCGGACACGGTTAAAACACCACAGACCCTGTTCACCCCTTCTCCCTCGCTATGCGGGG
>JACSRJ010000255.1 GCA_014879835.1 Anaerolinea sp. | reverse complement strand
GCAGGTCGTCCCACTTGCCTTTTTGCATCAGCAGGTGACCAATCTTCGCCATATCACGGGTATTCAGAAACAGCTCCGAAAAGCCTATCTGAATCCCCTTAGACATATGCCATGTGGGTTTTGAGATGCCCAACGGGGCAAACAACTTCTGGTCGAGGTAATCCAGCATAGACATCCCCGCCACTTTGCCCACGATGGCTGATAAGAGGTAGGTGACGCCATTACAGTAGTGCCATGTTTTACCCGGTTCCGCCGCCATCGGCAGATCAAGCGTCGCTTGGATCGGATCAGAACTCAGCATCACCTTCCCAATGGTCTGTTGCATCACGGGCACAAACATATCATCACATTCTAGCCCGTCGGAAAAGGTCAGCATGTGGCGAAGGGTGATCGCTTTTTTCCGGTCATCCAGATTATTGATTTGGCGATCTGGGAAGAAACTGATCATGGTCTCATCCAAACTCTTGATGAGACCCTCCTTCAGCGCGATGCCAACCGCCATCGCGGTCACCATCTTACTGGCGGATGCCAGTTGGTGGGTATTCTCGGGTCCATAAGGGGCGTTGTAGGCTTCGGCAATGATATATCCATTACGGACAACCACCAGACTATCGAAGTGGAAGTTCTCTTGGGTGAAGGGCGTCAACAGCGCCAACAGTTCTTTGGAGCTGACCCCCTGCTCCTCAGGGGTGGAAACTGCCCATTCCTTGGTGGGGAAGGGGGCGTCCCCATCCGCAAGGATGGGCACCGCGGAGGAAGCCAACATCAAAATCACGAATACAGTCAATAAGCGTTTCATGGTTTCATCCTATCCTTTCTTCAGGCATCACTCAAAACTACTTGCCGCGCCCCCTTCCCAAATCGGGAAGGGGAGCAGAAATACGATTTCATCAGGCATCCGTTAGGTTATGTTTCTACTGTGGTTCAGCCGCGAACCCGGAGAAGTTGCCTGAACCGCGCCCCAAAACACCCCAAGTGCCAGCAAGATTGAGGACAACGCCATACAACCCGCCTCCGGGCAAAAAGGTGACGTCGATTCGATCAATGCCCCAATGCCCCAGCACCTTAAAATAGATACGCAGGTCGTGCTCGCCTATCCACTCGCCTTTGGCAGCTACCTGCGCGCCTTCAAACGACGAAACCCGATAGATGCCATCCAATCCGATAGCGATCTCGGCAGGTTGACCCTCCGCCGGGGTCAAAGCCATCACGAACTGGTCGCCACCATCAAAGCTGAAGCTCAGGGCGCCGATCTTGACCGAAGCAAGTACCGCATCGGCTTTGGACAACCACATCGGCTCCAGCAGTGCATAGTTCAAGTCGTTGATGGTTTTGACAGTCTCAGGCAGGGTTTTAACTGGCTGTGGTTGGGGTTTGGCAAGGGTCTCGATCAAGGTCTTAAGCTGTCCCGTCCCCTCCGGGTTTGCGGGCAGTGCCTGATCAACCACTTTGAGCGCGAGCGCCTGTGTGATAAACGGCCCCGCATGGGTCATCAGGCGCACTGTGTCATGGAAACCGCCAGTGTGGATCACGATCAGGTCCTGACTGGGGTTAATGATGATGTACTGTCCCCATGCGCCAATGGGAATCACAATGTCAGTACCAGTTAATGTCCACATCTCGTAGCCCCAGCCCAAACCCGGAAACGAGGTTTCATGGTGCCCTGTCATGGCATCCTTCACAAATTGGCTGGAGATGATCTGTTTGCCATCCCACTGCCCCTGATGGAGCAGCAAATAAGCGAACCGAGCAATATCCGCTGTCTTTAACTGAAGTCCTGCCCACGGTACGGGTAAATCTTCACTATCCAAACGCTTCCACACTGCACCGCTGATCCCGATGGGGTCAAAGAGGTACTTTTGGGCAAACGCCATCATGTCCATACCCGTCACCTGAGTGAGGATTCGGGTGAGCAGATAACAGTTGCACTGGCAGTATTGGAATTTTTCGCTCGGTGCAGCATTCATGGGAATACCCAGACACTCCTTAGCGTCCACACCATCTGCGATCAATGCCGAATCGCTGAGGGGATCAGTGAACGCATCACAGTTCATCCCGGTGGTCATGTCGAGCAGGTTACGGATGGTGATGTTGGCTTTGCGTTCATCCATGTTGGCGGGAGTGATGTCGGGGAAGAAACTCAGCACTTTTTCGTCAAGGCTCTTGATGTACCCCTGATCCAAGGCGATCCCAACCAACATCGCCTCAATCGTTTTAGAGATTGAAGCCAGATGATGGGGAATATCCTTCTGGACAGGCGCGCTGTAGGCTTCAGCAACAACATACCCATGTCGCACGACCATGAGGCTGTCAAAGTTGAAAGCAGGTTCGCTGAAATACTGGATGAGATTCGCTATTTCTACGGAGTCCATCCCCTGTTCTTCAGGGGTGGAAACTGCCCACTCCTTGGTAGGGAAGGGGGCGTCCCCATCCGCCATGATGGGCACCGCGGAGGAAGCCAACATCAAAATCACGAACACAGTCAATAAGCGTTTCATGGTTTTTCCTATCCTTTCTTCAGGTCAGTCTTTCACCACATCACGCGCCTCCCCTCCCGGCTGAAAGGAAGGGGAGCGCTGGTCCCGGATCGCTCTCGCGGGCAGTGCCGTGAGCGTCTTTCTCTCCCTTAGGGCAAAGACCCTTGCTCCCTCACCCCCGCATCTGGTTCATTGATGCGGGGGCTTGTCCTGAAGAGTAAGGAAAGGTACTCACGGACATCCTCAGCTTACGCCGTGAAGAATGTAAAAGTCACCCCCCGAAAGGGGGGAAGTTTGGGTTTTTGGGGGGCATTTGGGGATCATTCATCCGGCGCATCCGTCTCAAAATTTGGCACAAGCAGACGGACAACGCACGCGCTCCCTCTGCCAGATGCCGTTTTTGTCCCCTCTGCCCCAAACCCATCCCACAGTCGAGTCTGAAGGGGTAAAACGAGTTAAAGTAAACGATGAGAGTGATTTTTGGGGGATGCCCCTGATCTGAAATTTCAGCACCAACGAGGCTGTTCATGGCCCGCAAGATTTCTAGAGGAAAATGCGCCTTTTGTGAGCAAATCGTGGCCAAGAATGCGATCACCAAACACCTCTCGGCGTGCGAAAAACGCCTTGCCCAATGGAATCAGCCGCCCGTGGGCAAAGCCAAACTGCGGCAGGTAGCGTTGATTCATTTGCTGGTCGAAGGGCGTGATCTGCCCCAGTACTGGATGCACATCGAGATTCCGGGAGACGCCTCGCTCCGGCACCTTGATGACTTCCTCCGGGGCATCTGGCTGGAGTGCTGCGGTCATCTGAGCGCATTCACCATTGGGGATCAGCGTTATTCGGTGATGCCTGAACCGGGTTATGGGGAGAGGGGCATGGCGGTGAAGGTGGGCAGCGTATTTTCCCCCGGCACAGCGGCCTTGCACGAGTATGACTTTGGCAGCACAACCGAATTAACCCTGAAATATGTGGACAAACGGGAGACCTCGACTCGCGGTATTGAGGTGAGCCTCTTGGCCCGAAATGAAGCGCCCGAACTGGTGTGTGATATCTGCGGCGCGCCCGCGACTCAGATTTGCACCCAATGTGTGTGGGAAGACAGGGGGCTGCTCTGCGAGCAGCACGCGGTTGATCACGAATGTGGCGAGGAGATGCTTTTGCCCGTGGTGAATTCGCCCCGGGTGGGCGTGTGTGGTTATACAGGGTAGGGGGGTGCAGCCCTCACCCCCACGACCGCTGAGAGGGGGCGCAGGGGGGATGAGGGTAACCTGCTGTCGCCCCCTCAGCCTGAAATCGGCTCAAGGAGCGGGGGTGAGGGGGCTTTCAATCTTTAACCACATAAGCCCTACCAGACTTCGCCCTTGTAGCCGCTTCGAGGTCATCCTCGCTGGTTTCCAATTCACCATCGTCGGTCAGGCGCATCGGCTGTCTCTTGGGCTTTTCGGCGTCCTTGCCATAAAGGGCTAAAAACCGCTCATATTCTTCGTTGATCGCTTTTTCCGCGGCAAAACTGGCCCGCTGCATGGCGGAGATGATCACCCCGCCCAAGATCAGGGATCCGCCAAAGGCAAGCGCGACGATGCCAAACACCTCAATGGCGCCCAAGAGGAAGAGTCCAACGGGCAGCATGATGATCCCCGCGATGATCAGAATAGGGTAGAGTGCCCGAAGTTCGTGCATTTCGCGGATTTTTTTCTCGCGCCGTTCCCAATAACGGGGATCACGAATGTCCACAGTTCCTCCTCAGGGTCAATTAAAACGGATGAATGGCTAAAGCTCTATACGCACCAATAGGGACAGGGTTGCGTCGGAATCTCGCCCCAACCCCAGAACCCTGATAGGGAGGGCGTTAGGGACTCTCCTTTTTCCCATCCCCCACATCGGGGTATACTAACAATGCAATCACCGCAATAAAAGGGGGGAATCAAGGATGGCGCGAGGGAGATATTTGCTGCTGCTGGTGACCTTTAGCCTGCTCCTGAGCGGGTGTGGAGGGGGTGCGGCCGCACCTACCCTACCGCCGCCCACGTTGACCCCAACGCCCATCTCAACACCCTTGCCGCCTGTGCCCACCCAAGCCCCTTTTGGCTCCGAAGACCGTCCTTTCCGTTTTGTGATTGTGCCGCCGGCCAACAGCGACAGCCCCTCGAACCGCTTTCAGACCTACATCACCGATCAGACCGGGCGCTCCTTTGAAGTTTCCATTGTGACTCCTGCAGAGGCCCTAAATCTCCTGTGTAGTGATACCCCGGCGTTTGGTTTGGTGGATGGCTGGACAATGGTCTCGGCTTCCCTCCGAGGCTGCGCCGCACCTGCTTTACTCACTGCCCGTGAAAATGGTTCACGGATGGTGCGTGGGGTGCGGGCCGATATTTTGACCAGTGCTGAAGTTCGCATCACCAGCCTTGCCCAACTGCGGGGTCGGGCCTTCTGCCGGGTGGGCGGTGATGATGATGTCAGTTGGATCTTACCCGCACTGATGCTTCGCAGCGAAGGCATTGATCCCAATCAGGACTTGGGCAATGTTCGCCCGGTGGCCAATTATGATCTGATTGTGCGTGAGATCGCTTTTAATCAGTGTGTGGGCGCTGTTCCTTCTGGCACGCTATCCACCACCACCGTCCCCGGAATCGCACGGATCACGGCGGCCGTAAACGTTGTGACCACCTCGCCGGAGCTGCCTTTTGGGGGGCTGGTGATCGGTCAGGGAGTCCCGCCGCTGGTGGCGGAGCAGGTTACCCGTCTGATCAAAACCCAACCGGATCCCTTGGAGGGACTGATCGAAGCCGATGAACTGGTTGAGGCAAACCCAACCGATATTGCATCAATAGCAGCACTGGTACAGCAAGCGGGGCCGGCAGGACGCTGAGTGACACTGGACTTAGCCTGCATACTGGTCAATTGGAATACCCGTGAGCTGATCCTTGAGGCCGTTAAAAGCCTGCGGCAGGACCTTACTCAAAGTGACTTAAAGTCACAGATCTGGGTGGTTGATAACGCCTCCACCGACGGCAGCCCCGAAGCCCTGCGCGAGGTCTACCCCGATCTCAAACTCATTGTCAGTGGGCGTAATGTAGGCTTTGCGGCGGGTAATAATCTGGCCCTGCGGTCCTTGGGCTTTTCGGATTCACCTGCACCTGCACCCGAAGCGCCCCGTGCGGTGTTTCTGCTCAACCCCGATACAATCACCCAGCGGGGGGCGGTGCCGGCCCTGTTTGAAGCCTTGTTCAGCCTGCCTCAGGCCGGGGTGATCGGGGCTCGGTTGGATTATGAGGATGGCACCTTTCAGCACAGCGCTTTTGCTTTTCCGGGGCTGCTCCAAATCTTGATTGATCTTTACCCCCTTCCACCTCGCCTGCACGGACGCCTTTATGAAAGCCGCCTCAATGGGCGCTATCCCCGTCAGCAGTACCAATCGGGTGTGCCCTTCCGGGTTGATCACACGCTGGGGGCAGCCATGCTCATTCGCCGAGAAGCTATCGAGCAGACCGGCATTTTTGATGAGCGCTATTTTATGTATGTGGAGGAGGTTGATTGGTGCCGACGCATCCGGGGCGCAGGTTGGGAAATCTACGTCCAGCCTCAGGCGCGAATCACCCACCTTGAAGGGCGAAGCACCCGTCAGGCACGGGCTCAAAGTGTGGTCAACTTATGGCGCAGCCGTTTCCGCTACTTTGATCGTTACTACTCAGGACCGCGTCGGTCGCTGGCACGTTATTTGGTGCGCGGTGGCATGATCTTTAAAATTCGAGCCACCAAGCGCGATTCGAACCTCTCCGAGGAGCAGCGTCAGGCGCTCATCGAAGCCTACCGGGCAGTGATGCATCTGTAGGCTGCTGTCCACTCAAGAGTTGATTCCCCCTTCTACCGCGTGCGGATACGGAGGGCGACAGTAAATTTCCGGGTAAGATGATAGCCCTCGCCCCCCGACCGCTGCGCGGTGCCCGCTCCCGACCGCCGCTTCGCGGCTAGGAGAGGGGAGGAAAATCTTTGGTGGGGGCGTCCCCACACCCCCAAATTGGGGAGTTTGAGGGGTTTACCCCTCAGAGTCTAGATTTCCCCCTTCTCCCGCACGCGGGAGAAGGGGGGCAGGGGGATGAGGGGAAGGCTGCAAGTAGCAGTTTAACCTTGTTGGAGAATGCTTTAAGCAACGACGAGTGCTGCCACTTCCTCCACAAAAAGTTCAATCATGCTCAGATCATACGGAGGGGAGACACTCAAAACAAAATGCTCTACCCCCAGCGCCCGGAACGGACGCAGTTGAGCCGCTGCCTGCTCCGGCGTGCCTACCAGCACACGCTGGCGCAGCCCTTCTAAATCCGTGTTCCAACTGCGTGCCATTGATTCTGCACGCTGCTGGATGTGGTGTTCGTGATAACCGATAATCCCCGGAAAGTGGATCATCTTTTGTACTGAGTTGGGGTTTCGCCCCACTGCGCCACAATGCCCCGCAAGCGCCTCCAGTTTGCGCTTATATTCCTCCACCGGAACCATGTCCATATCCCAACCATCTGCCCGCTGGGCCACGATTCGTAAAGTGACTTTTTCACCCTGTCCACCGATCCAGATTCGAGGATGAGGACGCTGCACAGGTTTGGGTTCGCAGCGCGCCTGCTGAAGGTTGAAATGCATCCCCTGAAAGTCACTGAGGGTTTGAGTCCACAGCTTTTGAATCACCTGAATGCCTTCATCAAGCTGCTGCAAACGGGCTTTGGCATCAGGGAAGGTTATCCCGTAGGCCCGGGCTTCAGCTTCAAACCAACCCGCGCCAATGCCTAATTCAAGGCGTCCACCACTGATCACATCAAGAGTCGCGCCCATTTTGGCCAGCACCCCGGGATTACGGTAGCCCATGGCGGTGACCAGACAGCCCACATGCAGTCTTTGGGTCTGGGCTGCAAGGGCTGTAAGCATTGTCCAGCCTTCAAAGCATGGCCCAGACGGGTCGCTGAAGATGGGCACAAAATGATCAAACAGCCACGCGCTGTCATAACCGAGGGCATCTGCACGCCGCCATAAGCCCAGAAGTTCCCCGTAACTCACATTTTGAGGAGAACTTTGCAGCCCCCATTTTATAGGACTCATCTCTTTCCCTCCTTCACCTGAAACCGGATCAGCTTACCCTGCCAACAGTGTGATGGGCAAAGACGACCCAGCCTGATCCTCGATCAAGAAACAATTGACGGATTTAGACTTTTGAATGGCTTCACGAATGTTATTTAATGTTATAATATAAAATATCCTCCCCATTCTTGAGTCGTTGACTAGTCCTTTGCCACTGCTTGGGACAGTCTAATTGGGACAGTTCTAAATCAGACCGTTGACGTGGTAATACATTGTAGAGGATCAACAGACCATGACCACCACCGCCGCAGTTGGGGCAAGCCAACGAAAAGATTCTTACCAAGCGGGTCGGTCTGCGATCAAGCAGGCCCTAAACAAGTTAAATGTCCAAAAAGCCGATCTGATCTTTCTTTTTACCAGCGAGCACTATGATCAAGCCGCAGTGCTTCGGGGAGTGCGCTCAATGAGCCGATCAGCGCCTATTATTGGGTGCTGTGGTGGGGGCAATCTAACCCGCAAAGGGGTGCTTCTCAAAAGTGTTGCCCTCATGGCGATCAAAAGTGATCAATTCCAGATCACCCTCGAATCGGGACAGATAACCTCTGATAATATCCGAAAGGTTGCGGAGCAAGTCGCTGAGGCCCTTGAGTCCCAAATTGACACTATGCCCTCGGTGCCTCATAGGGCGGTGGTGGTGCTGTCTGACAGCGCTGATCGAAAGCTCCTTGATATTGTCGCAGGCATGACCGATACCTTGGGCCCGATCTGCCCCTTAGTGGGCGGTGGCGCCAGTGATCATGCTCCAGCACGCCAGTTCTTTAACGATCAGGCGCTGCCCCGCACCCTTGTAACCGCCCTGCTGCAATCGCCGCACCCAATTGGGGTTGGGGTGCGTCACGGGTGGAATCCAGTTGGGGGGCCACTTGTGGTAAGCCAATCCGAAGATCAGTTTATCGTGAAACTGAACGGACGCCCTGCCTACGAGGTCTTTTACGAGATATTTGCTTCGTCTGCCCCAGAACTTCGGCGCGAGACGTTCTTTCAATTCACCCGAACTCATCCCATTGGACTGCCCCAGATCAGCGGTGAATACCTGATCCGCGAAGTTGTGCAAGTACGCGCCGACGGTGGTATCGAATGTGTGGGACATATCCCCGAAAACGCTGTGGTACGCTTTATGCAGGGGGATCGCGAGTCCCTATTGGTGGGGGCGCAGCAGGCGGCCGAGGATGCGCTGCGTGCCTTACAAGGTCACCCTGCGGCGGCGGTATTGGTCTTTGACTGTGTTTCACGGCTACCTATTTTGGGCGACCGAGCAGACGAGGAGATCGCCGTCATCCAAAAAGTATTTGGCCCGGAGACTCCTATTTTGGGGATGTACAGCTACGGAGAGATCGCCAATCCCATCGGCGTTAATCTAGCGGCTTACCACAATAAAACGATGGTGGTCGTCGCATTACCAGCGCATTCTTGAGGGTGCTCAAAATCTTATCAGGCGTTACCAGAGCGGCTGCAAACTGTCTTCTTCCTTTTACCATCTTGAGGAGGGTTGAAGGCAGATACCTGCATGAAGTCTAGGTTGTAACGCCCACTTTGTAATCAATATCCCTTGTGGAATGGATTGTAGAAGCTGGTCTAGCGAGGGTAGTTCAATGGGTGAACGGGATCGTATTGCAGAGTTTTCAATTCTTTACGAAATCGCCTCCATGCCCACCCGGCTTTTGGGGCTGCTTCCCATTGGGGAGGCAGTGGTTGATAAAGCCACCCGCTTATTAAGCACTGATCTGGCCATCCTCTATCTAAGCGCGCCTGAGAAGCGATCTTTTGAACCCAGCGCTTCTCGAGGAGTGCGTTTGAATCGGGTTGAGGCGCTTTCAGTCTCATCAGGGTCGGATGATCCCTTATGGGAAGTTCAGAACGGGAAAGTGTTGGTGTGGTCGCAAACACAGCATTCAAAGGGACTCCCCCCACCGCTGAGCGTCAATTACCCTGTTCAAGATGCCCTGTATATCCCTATTGGTAGAGGCGATAATCTGTTGGGCATCATCTATGTGGCCCGGTTGACCCATCGTCCCTTCACTGAGGATGAACTCAGCTTCTTCACCCTTCTGGCTGATAAAACGGCCACCGCTGTGGAGAACTATCTGCTGGTGGATGAGACCCGCCGACAGCTTGAAGAACTGAAAAAACAGCGCTCCCGGTTGGAGATCAGCAATCAGGTAGGGCAGCAAATCACTTCAATCCTTAATCTGGATGATCTACTGACTCAGGTGGTGCGCTCAATTCAGCTTCAGTTTGACTACAATCATGTCAGTGTGTGGCTGCCCTCTGAAGATGACCAGATGATGGTGGCATACGCAATGGTGGATCGCGGTCAGGAGGCCCGCCTCCGCTCTGGCGAATACATCCCTTTTAACAGCGCTGCCAGCAGTATCGTGGGGGTCTACCAATCGGGCGCTTACGCCCTGATCCAAGACGTAAACGCCGATCCACAACAGGCGGCCCTTGAGACCATGCCCAACACCCGCGCTGAGATCACCCTACCACTCCGTATCGGTCACAAGATCATAGGGGTGCTGGATATTCACAGTGATCAGGCAAACGCCTTTGATCCCCAAGACACGGCCCTTCTACAGACCCTCGCCAATCAGATAGGGGTGGCCGTGCGTAACGCGCAGCTCTATCGAGAAGCGCAAGAAGCCCGCCAAGAGGCCGAAGAAGCCAACAAGACCAAAACTCGCTTTTTAGCCAATATGTCCCATGAACTACGCACCCCACTCAACGTGATCCTGAACTTCACGGAGTTTGTGGCTGATGGTTTTTTTGGGGAGATCAACGAAAAGCAGGAATCAGCCCTGCGGAATGTGCTGGCCAGCAGCGAACATCTGCTCACCCTCATCAATGAAGTCCTTGATCTAACCAAGATCGAAGCCGGGATGATGGTGCTGTTCATGGAAAAAGTTGACCTGAACGCAATTCTAGCGGCGGTGATCTCGATGGGTAAGGGGTTGGTGAAAGAAAAACCCATTCAACTGGAGGTCAATGTTGGTCACCTACCTGCCACCTACGGTGATAACCGACGTTTGCGGCAGGTATTTTTAAACATCCTCTCCAATGCGGTCAAGTTCACCAAAAACGGTAAAGTGACCCTCACCGCATCCTTTGACGAACCCGCCAACGAGATCGAGGTAAGCGTCAGTGACACGGGTATTGGCATCGCTCAAGAGGACTGGGACAAGGTCTTTGAATCTTTCAAACAAGCCAAACATGATCTCACGGGCACAGTGGGCACAGGATTGGGAATGCCCATCTCCAAGTATTTCGTCGAGATGCACGGTGGCAAAATCTGGTTTGAGAGCACCATTGGCGTGGGTACAACCTTCTATGTGCGGCTGCCTTTGCTCAGTCAAGATCAGGCAGAACAATACACCCAATCGGTGACACCCCAAGACGCACTGAATCAAGCGGGAAGCTAAATCATGCAGGCGATCCAGTCTCCATCTTTTGTGTACGTGGAAGATGATGAGTTCAGCCGGGAGATCATGCGCACGTTGCTTCAGGAACGCATGGGATATGAACGATGCGCCATCTTCAGTACTGGCGTTGACCTGATCGACCGACTCAAAGCGCTGTCGGACACCCCCAATGTATTCTTTTTGGATATTCAGATGAGACCACTCAACGGTTATGACCTGCTCCAGATCATTCGTAAAGAGCCAGCGTACCAAAACGCAACCATCGTGGCCATGACCGCCAATGTCATGTCTTATGACGTAGAGCAGCTTCGACAAGCCGGTTTTGATGGGTTGATCGGCAAACCGATCCGCCAGAAGGTCTTTGCCGAGCTGATTGAACGTCTGCTCGCGGGCGAATCCGTGTGGTATGTACCTTAAGTGTATCGGTCACCATACTCTTGGGGTAATCTTACGGTTGATATAAGTCGATAAAGGAAACAAAGGCTATGGCGAGTTTTAAGGGAATCCGCGCTTTAATCATTGACGACGATGAATCCAGTGTAAGTGTCCTCCAATACCTGCTTGCTTCCTTGGAAATTGAAGTGGATGTCATTTCTGACAGCCATTGGATCGCGGAGCAAATTGAGACTTTTGCCCGCCCGAACATGGTCTTTTTAGACTTGGAAATGCCCGCCATCAACGGCTATCAGGTACTCAATATCCTGCGCGAAATGCCGCTCTTTAAGGGTATCCCCATCGTGGCCTATACCACCCATATCAGCCATCTCAATGATGCCCGATCTGCCGGATTTGACGGTTTTCTAGGCAAACCCCTCGATAGAAAATCACTCCCCGGCCACCTCGAAATGATTCTCAAGGGTCAGGGGGTTTGGGTGGCGCGCTAAAGCCCTTCCCCTCTACCGCGTGCAGTAGAGGGTTGGGGGTGAGGGTCTACAGGGTCTCGTTGCCCTCACCCCGCTTCTTCGGAGAATGCGGTAGGACATCTTTCCATCGCTGAACGGGTTTGTTAGGGGATTCCCGTTATTGAGCAGGCGCTTTGCACAAGAACAACCCAGAGACGTCATCCATCGGCACCCGGTACTCATAGAGCTTGCGGGCGACGGTGAAAGTAAAGACCCAACCGGGAGTGACAATTTTGTCGGTGGTCACCCCGACTTTCGGGCACTCCAATTGAGAATTGCGGAATTCCCGATAACGCCACGTCCAACCGTAGCCCACCTGATCAAAGTCAGTCAGAGTCAGTTCCTGCCCTAGATATTTGCCCAATTCAACCAGCGCTGCATCAAACTCCGGGGGGGGATCAACCCGCGGGGTATTGGTGGGGACGAGGGTCACATCATAGATCGCGCCGGTGGGATTGGCGCAAAAACGCAGCGATTCCGGTTTAAAAAGTGCGACCCGGTAGTCGTATTTGCGCCCGTTAAGGACAAAAATGAACTGATACCCGGTGACTACCCCCGGCGTGACCACTTCGCCGGCTGCGGGGCATTCCAAGGAGCTGTCGGCAAAATCCACCCCGCGCCATTCCCATCGTGAGGTTGGGTTATCAAAATCCGCAACGGTCAGGCTGCGCCCTAAACGGCTTGAGAGATCAGCAAGGGCAAGGTCAAACTCCTGTGGACGGCCATCTTGGGCCATCACTAGTCCTGCCGCTCCGCTCAAAGCGATCATGGCGATCAGACTTAGGACAAAAGCAAATGGGCGTTTGATCATAGGATATTCCTTCTGGGGATATGCCCCTTAGGCTGAGCCGCGACGGTCAAACCCCGTACTCACTGCGGCGGAATGACCAACACGCTCACGCTGCTCGAACGGACTTTTGCGCACAATGTCCACATTATAGCCTCAACCTGAAGCCGCGACAGGTCTCTTTTTGGACTCTTTCCCGACGCTCACCAGATCAAACATCCGTTGGGGTGATCATCAGTCTTCTGGGGGTTTGGCTAGTCCCTCCCGAAGCGCATACAAAGCTGCCTGCGTGCGGCTGGCGAGATGAAGTTTGCTGAGGATATTGCTCACATGGGTGCGCACAGTCGGCTCTGTGATCACCAACTGAACTGCGATTTCACGGTTGCTTAAGCCATGAGCAATAAGGCGCAGCACTTCTAGCTCGCGCTCGGTTAAACCCTCTTCCTCGTGGGTGGTCGGATGGGTCAATTCTTGCAGGACTTTGCGGGCGATGGCCGGGTTCAGAGAAGATTCTCCCCGCGCCACTTGGCGAATGGCTTGAATCAGTTCTTCCGGACTGGAGTCCTTAAGCAAATAGCCGATGGCCCCAGCGCGAATGGCCGGGAAAAGTTTGTCATCAGCGGCGAAGCTGGTCAAGACCAATACCCGCGCCTGTGTGTGGCGGAGCATGATTCGCCGGGTGGCTTCAATGCCATCGAGCAAAGGCATCACAAGGTCCATCAGGATCACATCGGGATGGATGTTTTCGACCAGTTCAAGCGCTTGGGCCCCATCGCCCGCTTCACCCACGATCTGAATATCCGGCTCTGTGGCCAGCAGTGCACACAAGCCTTTGCGTACAATCAGATGATCTTCCACAATCAAAACCCGAATCGGGGGGTGAGTCATGCCATACATCCTCTCAACTCAACCCGTCGCAGCCCAAGAACCCGGCATCTTGATCGGGGAGCGTGACCCAAATCCGCGTCCCCTGATCGGGGGCGCTTTTAATGGAGAGCGTCCCGCCCAAACGTTTGATGCGCTCCTCAATGCCTTTTAAGCCCAGACCTCCCTGTGAACGTGACGGGTCAAACCCAACCCCATCATCACACACTTCGAGCCATACCCCCCGGCCCCGAAAACATAATTTTAAATCTACATGGTGGGCGTTGGCGTGCTTGAGAATATTATTGAGCGCTTCCTGCACAATCCGATAAAGTTCCTCTTGAACAGACAGGGCAAGCGCAGGTTGGCCCTCAACACTGAAGGTGGGTTTAAAGCCCGCCCGCGACTCGACTGCTTCGAGACGGGCCCGCAAAGCGCTGATCAATCCCTCGTGTTCAAGGGCAGGGGGGCGCAGGTCAAAGATCAGCAGGCGCATCTCCCGGAGGGCCTCCTGAGAGGTGGTAGCGACCTCCCGAAGGTAGGATGCCGCACCTTCGGTGTTGCCGGTCTGAAAGGCCCGTAGGGTGGCCTCCACATAGAGCGAGACGCTGTAGAGTGACTGAGCCACGGTGTCGTGGAACTCGCGGGCAAGACGGACACGCTCTTCCCAGATCGCTTGTTTTTCGAGCGAACGATACAAGGTTGCGTATGCCTGACTATAAAAATGGGCTGTCCGGCGCAGGACTTGATCAAAGTGGTGTGTCTGATCGGGATGAGCGTGGAGGTGAGGGTAAACCGCATCCTTGCCCAACAGCAGAACCTCCACCAGTTCGCCTACTTCAAGATGGTTTTCAAACAAGGCCAACCGGGCCGAGTCCAATGGGGGATGAAGGGTGATCTCCCCTTCAGGTTGAGCGATCTCGATCAAGGCTTTCAAGAGATCACCCGCCCAAAGGGTGATCGTCTCCGGGGGCAGGGTGCGGGCGAAAACAAAAGGGAGTTGAGCAATCAACCCTGCCCATGCCGCCGTGATCTCCATTTGATGGGCTTCCAGCGTCTCCTTTAAGGGAGGGGCTGGGTCCGCGTTTGCAGGCATAGGCATGTCCTCATCAGGAGGCAGTGTAACCTCCTCTTCTTAGAGGGTACGCCCAAATGCATTGCAGGGCAAGCGAGAGCGGGTGTTAATGACATTCTTGAGGATCAAGGTCTGATTGATCAGGTGCCCCCCCCTACCCCATAAACAAGAGAGCTAAATGGCGCCGGGTGGAAAACTTTGCCCTAACAGCAAGCAGTAACCTAAACGCAGTGCAGCCCGCTCGATCAATTCATCGGCCTGATCAAGGGCCGCCTGAAGACTCATCGGCCTGTCCACCACAGGAATCACCACACGAATGCCGGCCTCATGAAGCCTCTGGTCATCGATCCCAAGCCCACCTACGAGGGCCACCGTCTGAACCCCCTGTAAAGCCGCACGGCGGGCCAAGCCGATAGGGCCTTTACCCTCAAGGGTCTGCCCATCAATTCGCCCTTCACCTGTGATCACCAGAATTGAATCTTTGAGATGATCCTCAAAGTGGTGCTGATCGAGGATGAGATCCACCCCAGAACGGATAGACGCACCCAAAAAGGCCATTAGCCCCGCCGCGAATGCGCCCGCCGCGCCACCACCGGGAATTGACCCCACATCCACCCCTAACTGCTGATGAAGGATCAAAAAGTAGCGATTTAAGCCTGCCTCCAACTGGGCCACTGCGTTTGGATCAGCGCCTTTTTGTGGTGAAAAAATTCGGGCGGCGCCTTGTTCACCTAAGGCGGGGTTGGTGACATCCGAAGCGACCACGATCTCCACCCCACGCCAGCGCGCATCTACCCCAGAGAGATCAAGGTGGGCGAGCTGATTCAGCCCATCACCGCCGGGAGGGATAGGCGAACCTTCACGATCCCAAAACTGCACCCCCAAGGCCCGAAGGCAGCCCATGCCACCATCCGAAGTGGCACTCCCACCCAATCCCACGATGATCCGCCGTGCCCCTGAGTCCAAGGCCGACTGAAGCAGGATGCCCGTGCCCTCGGTAGAGGCTCGGAGCGCATTTTCGGGGGTAACTTCAGCGGGCTTGAGCAGGGCCAGCCCCGAAGCAAGGGCCATTTCAATCACCGCCGTGCGATCCCCATCCAGCAGTCCGTAATCGGCTGTGCAAGGACGTCCCAAGGGATCAACCGTGTCCACCTTGACCCGTCTGCCCCCACCAGCGAGGAAGGACTCAAGGGTTCCATCGCCACCATCGGCAAGGGGAATCAGATGAAAATGGGCATGGATTCCAGCGCGCCGCAGCCCCGCTGCGATGCGTGTCGCGGCCTGTGTGGAGGACAAACTGCCTTTAAAAGCGTTGGGAGCGATCACGATT
This sequence comes from Anaerolinea sp., assembly GCA_014879835.1. GTDB lineage: Bacteria > Chloroflexota > Anaerolineae > Aggregatilineales > UBA2796 > UBA2796. The sequence goes on along the minus strand of JACSRJ010000255.1, from coordinate 1,429 downwards.
GTGGGCATGGCTATCTCAACTTCACCGTTCACCCTTTAGCCTTTGAGATGCCGGGACAACCAGCCAAAGGCGGCACGCTGCATTTGAAGGTCAAACTTGTGTGGACCCGGATAAAACTCCCCTGTGTAGGATTCCGGGCTGCCTGCTTGTGCGTAATGCGCCCCAAGACGCTCGTGAGCCGACTGCATCCCCTTCAGGGGGAACAGGTGATCTTCCAGATCAAACTGCACCAGCAAGGGCGAGGGCGCACGACATGCCGCCAGATCGGGCCAATCACCCAAGCGTGACCACCCCGCCGGAAAGAACAACCACGTATGGGTGGCCACATGCTGATCAAGCAGATGGGCATAGGTGGACATCATACCTACGATGACCGTTGCCCGCATCTGATCATCGGTTGCCTGAAGCAGGGCTGCCCTTGCCCCGCCCCCTGATAAACCCGCACAGCCGATCCGATCTGGGATCACCTCCGGACGGGAACGCAGATAGTTCGCGGCGATCCGATCTTCATGACTGATCACCCCCGCCAGCGTTGTGCCCAACAGGTTGCAGTACTTCTCGATGATGTGTTCGTGTTGGGAGGAGGCAAAGTTATAAGCGCCGATCTCGGCGGGGATTTCAGGTCGGAACCGCGGCTCCGTTTGGAGCGCACCAAAGGCGGTGCTGGCCCACGGGGGCATCACTGAGAGGGGAAACCGGCGGCTGCCCCACAGAAAGGTATCAGGCACCAGCACCACAAACCCTTCCCGGGCCAGATCATTGGCCCAACTGCGCCCGCCGTAAAGGATATCCCAAAAGGTGCGCACATAAAGCGGCGGATCATCGGGGCCCTCAGCGATTTTTTCCTTGCCCAAGTACTTAAAGGCACCATGATCATGAAGCGCCACCACACCCGGTAAAGGGGTGGTCATTCCCGTTGGTTTGAGCAGCCATGCTTCAGTGCGGGGGCCGTAGCCCACCGACCATGAGACCAACTCCCCACTGACTCCGTCTTTTTCCCACCTTTGATCGGTGCGAGGGGCGAGGGGCTGTTCGGGCCTGTCACAAAAACCCAGAACCTGCCGCAGTTTGGCCTGAGTCGCTTTGCCGGGAGGCGCAAAGGGGATACTTCCGCGCTGCGCTTCAGCCGCTTGCACCCAATCACTGAACTCCTTCAGATGGGCATAACCCTCTGGGGGATTTTCGGAGATGGAGGGATCAGGGCGGGTCATGCTTCACCTCATTCATGCATCCAGCTGCTTTCGGCAAGGGTACTATCATCTGCTGATTGTACCGCCTATTGGCTTTCACACCGGACACTCAGCCAAGCGCGCTACAATCGCCCTTATGAATATCCTTCAAAGGCTGATTGGGGATCGTTTTGACCGGGCCGTGATGGGGGTGATCGCGGCGCTGCTGGGGGCGTTGATGGTGGTGCTGGCCGTGGGTG
>JACSRJ010000315.1 GCA_014879835.1 Anaerolinea sp. | reverse complement strand
GTGCGCAGTTCCGGATTGCCGCCCAAATTCCCCACGAGGATGATCCGTTCGTAAGCCATTGTGATTTCTCCCGGCGCTTCTTGCGCCTTGTCTCTTGTTCTTCGGCCCTGTGCCGAAGTTGACATCCGTCCACCACAGCCATGAGCGAGCCTGTCAAAGGTCTGCCCACCGGGACGCACGCGGTGAGCGTGAATCGGGGTTCCCCAAAAATGCGCAGCATTTTAGGGGTGAAAGCGCGGCACAAGCCCGGAGCGTGCGCCTTTGTACAGGCTTGCGGCTGTGGTAGGGTGGCAAGACTTCGATGCACAGCGCGCCGCCAGAGAACACTGGGCGCAGGAGGGCAGCGACGGGGATATTCACAGGCGAACTATCATCTTCACTGGAGGGATGGAGGCAATCTCAGAGACCGAGCCACAGCGAATCGCAAGTAGCTGACAACATGGGATGAGCGCTTTGCCGCTTGGTAATTCTGCGCGGCAGGATATGATGAGTGAGGGGTCAAAGCCTCAACATGGCGGTTTGGACATGGAGTAAGTGTTGTGAGTCGTGTCTATCTTCCCTCAGACGATCCTGAGAATTGGCGGTCTGTATTGGCAGATCCCGACAAACATTGGCGGCAAGGCTACTCAGCGCGGGCACTGGCTTACTGCTGGCATGAAGCTGTAACTTGGCCGCCAGAGATCGCTGAGCTTTGGCAAACAGCCTCTCCTCCGCAACTACGTACCCCCGAACTGTTGTTGAAGTTAGTGGAACATCAGACCACGCTCCCCGGAAAAGGCCACAGTTCGCAGAACGATTTGTTTGTGTTGGCCCGTGCTGGCGATGGTAACCTCGTAAGTGTGACCATTGAAGGCAAGGTAAACGAGTCATTTGGCGAGTCATTGAAGGACTGGAAGGCGAATGGCAAGGGTTTCACCGCCAACAAACGTACTCGTTTTGAAAGTTTGTGTCAGGCACTGGGGCTAACTGAGATCGCGGACACAATTCACTATCAACTGCTGCACCGTGCAGCATCCGCAATCTTTGAGGCGAAGAGGTTCAATGCCCGTTATGCCGTCCTCATCGTTCATTCCTTCAGCCCACAGCGAGCGCACTGGGAAGCCTTCACTCATTTTGTCGGCCTGTACGGGCATGTTCCTCAGCCCGACAACCTCTTAGAACTGGTACAGGTAGATACTCTTCGGCTTTTCGCTGGTTGGGCAACAGGTAATTTAGCCTATCTGGAAGCATAGAGGCCGCCATACTGGCTGGGACGGATGTGCAGGAGAGAGCATAGGTCCTTCAGCCGCAGCCGGCCATGCCGCCCAAAGCAGGTAGCCACGCCCCGCACCGGGTCCAGACCGAAGTGGCTGCCGGGATAATCGCGGCAATGCCCACAGGGGCACAGCGCAGCCAAGTAACCGTTGGCCTTCAGGAATCCCCCGTACTCGCGACACAAACAGTCCACCACGGCCTGCAGCAGGCGGGGGTTGGGCCGTTTGGAGGTGATGGAGGGCAAAGACGGGAGTGTCTGACCTGCCGAATGGGTGCTGCTGGTTGGGAAATCGGCGAGTTGGTAGCGCCGTTCGGGGTGAAGGCTGATGAGGTGGCAGAGTGCGCCATTTCGGTTCGGTTTGAGGTTACGAGTGCCCGGTAAGCGCAGCGCTTGGGCGATGTTGGTGGCGTCTCCGTTAAGCTCAGAAGCCAGTTCCTGCAATACAAGACTCGCCTGCACCCAATCCATCGTCGGTTGGATGAACCAATACACATGAAGCCCGCCGCCGCTGGAGACGAGGCACGACGGCGGGAATCGGTAGGTCTCCAGTTGGCGCAGGGCCACGTCACGGTTGCCGTCCAAGTCCACAAAGAGCGCGGGCAGGGCCGCCAGATCAACCTTGCCGCCGCGCCGCCAGCGTCCAAGGTCGGTCTTCCGGGTGGACACCGAGAAGTAAGCGCCCCAGCCTTGGGCATTGGCGCTCTGGAGCCGGGAGAGGGTGTCCATCAGCAGCCTTTTGTCCCCGATGGGCACATGGCGGGAGGGGGTGGGACGATGTTGGTCTGGGTGAATCGCGGTGAAAGTCAGGAAACCCTCCTCCACCCCTTCATACAGGGCTTGGAGGAAGGTGAAGGGTTCGCCGTTCATCGTCCTGACCTTAAAAGAGGGCAAGCTGCTGCACCGCGTCGGGCAGCGGCGTCCATGGGTGGGACACCTTGGGCTTGACGGGTACGGCTTCTGGCTCAGGGGTGCTGAGGGACTTGTGGCGTTTGGGTACTTCGGAGGTGACGACTGCCTCCACCGCTGGGGTTGGAGTCTCGACCTCCGCCGCCGGCTCTGGGATTTCCGCGCTGAACCACGCACTCTCCGCCGGGTCGTGCTGCTGGGCATGGCGGGCAAACAACACGTTCAGGTCAGCGATCTCCTTGTCTTGTCCCATCTCCGCGGCCAACGCTGCCAGTAAGGAACCACCGCCGCCGCTGCTGAGGGTGCTCAACCCACCCGTCTCCTCACCATAGAGCAGCCCCGCCGCCTGCTGCTTCAGCCCAACCAACTCCACCGCCTGATGTTCCATCAAGCCCACGTAGTGGGGATAAAACACCTTACAGGGTTTATCTTGGATGAGCCGCCACGCCCGGCGTGAGGCTTGTCCCATAACATAGAGGGAATAATCCGACTCATAGAAGATGATCGAGGGGAAACTCAACAGGTCGAGGCCAGTCTGGACAAGACGTGGATTGCAGATGAGAAGGTTCACGCCTGCCTCCACCTGACGGTTGAGCAGCTCCTCACGGCGGTCTGCCTGCACACTGCCTTTGAGGATGAACGGTTTCGCCAAGGGCAAGTACTCCTTGAGCAGCTTCTCGATCCGTGGCTGAATGTCGCGTGTCCCTGTTTGACGGCAGAACACTGCCACCCCGCGCCCCTGTGCCAGTTCCTCACCCACGGTATCGATGAGCCAGCGTTCTTTGGCGTAAAGGCGGTTTTCGTCCAGTGCAGGAATGGTATGCACGGGGATGTCGATGAACTGATCCGAATCTTTGCCCAACCGTTTATGGTGGATGCAGCGTTCCTCACGATAAGGCGCGGAGGGCCACGAGAGCAGGGTTTGCAGGTACATGCCCAGTGCGGAGGCGTCGCCTTCCATGCGACACTGAAAGAGGTAGTGACCGAGAGTCTGTTTTGCCTCGGTGTAGAACGCGGCGACGTCGGCATCAGGGGGGATGGCGACGGGGATTTCTTCAAAGTCGGGCATGGTTTTGCCCATGTCGGACAGCCCCACAAACACGGTATGGTCGATGATCTCCCCCACCAGCACGGGGGAACAGCCGGGCGCTTCGTGGGGTTTTTGCTCCACTCGGCGTTTGCCCGAAAAGACCCCGGATTTGTCGTACTGGGGCTTGTATTCGACCACCCTCTCGAGGCACCCCATATCCTTCACCCACTCGTTGACCTTACCCCA
>JACSRJ010000264.1 GCA_014879835.1 Anaerolinea sp. | reverse complement strand
GCTTGCGGCCAAACAAGGCGCAAACCTCGATGAACTGGTGACCTACTCCGGGGGCACCCAACCTACCCAGCCGGTACAGCCCGCCGAACCTGTTGAACCGATCAAGGCTGAGGTGACTCCTGAGCCAGAACCAGCCCTGCCGGACTTTGAGGCGATGTTTAAGCAGGTCGATTACGTACCTGATATGTCTGCTGAACCGGCCGCACCAGAGCCAGTGGCATCGGTCACCTCTGAAACGCCTCAACCTCTCGGCACGATCAGCTCCGACGCCGAACTAGATTCGCTCCTTGGTGGAATGGATCCTCTGGCATGGCTTGAAAAACTGGCCGCTAACCAAGGTGCTGATCAGGCTGAATTGGTGACCATGCGTGGGGTACAACCACCGCCAGCGTCGCCTCAACCCCTCACTGAACCAGAAATACCCACACCTTCGATGATAGATGGCACTGAAGGTGAGCCGATGATTGATCTGGAACGCATACTTGGCGATCTTACGCCCACTTCCGAAGTACAGCCTGAGATCACCGGTATGATGCCAGAGATGACCACCGCAGCCGATGCCCTCTCGGCCGCTGATACGATGGCATGGCTGGAAAGTTTGACGCAGGGTGGTGAGCCAAGCTATGAGACCCCCGAAACCCCAGCGATCCCGGCGGGAGTGAGTTCGATGCTTCCCACCGAAGACCTGACATGGCTTGACAATCTTGAGTCTGACAATGCATCTGATCTGCCCACCGCCCCCATGACGGTGTTTGAGGAAGGTCCTACACCTGTTACCCCCAAGGTTTCCATGGAAGGGGGCATGAGCAACGACCCCGCCGAAGTTTTGGCGTGGCTTGAATCGCAAGCGCACGCACTCGAAGAAACCAGAGACCGGCTTGAACACGAAGCGCCTTTGCCTCCCGTTGATGAAAACGCACCGGCTGTTCCGGGCGATATTCCCTCGTGGCTGCTGGAATCCATGCCTCAAGAAGGTGAGATGGTCATTCCGCCCACTACCCCTGTGATCAGTGACGTTGTGGAGATGCCCGCTATTGAGGATATTTCGCCTGACCTCGGTGATCTGCCCCCATGGCTGCGCGAGGGGTTAGGACAGGAATCCACCCTGACCGATCTGGCCGAGGCTCTTGAAGGCAGCCCAATAGAGGAAGAAGCGCTGCCTGTTTATTCTAATGCGGAGTTGGAGGCGATTATCAATCCGACCTCACCGGAATTGATGGACGATCTGGCCGAAGCCCTCAACGAGGAATATGAACGCAAACTGGGTGGGGAAGATGAAGTCCCCGACTGGTATCGTGAAGCCGTTGCCCGTTATGCAATGGAGGAGATGGAGACCCACGCGCCCTCAACGGTCACTGATACTGCTACTGCCGAGTTTGGTGAACCCTCGCCAGAAGTTGCTGAGGAACCTATCCCAGAATGGCTCCAGCAGTCCCCAACCCCAGCTTCTGAGGAAGGTATTCCTGAATGGCTGAGAATGATGGTTCCAGAGACGGGCGGGGAGCCGCCTATCGCACTGCCACCCGTGGTTGAGACGGTTGAGACCCGTGCCGTTGAACCGCCGCCGCCGCTGCGCTCACGCATTATTGACACACCGCATGTCGAAATGCCTGCGGTGCCTAATGTAGAACCGGAGCCAGAAGTGGTCAGAGTGCCCGCACCCAAGCCCGAACCAGTACGGGTGGAGCCAGTGCGTCAGCCAGTGCGTCCGGTGGCCCTTACCGAGGCCCTCAAAGAAGCGCGTGCAATGGTTCAGGGGGGGAGTTTACAGCCGGCCCTTGAGCGGTATCAATCCCTGATTGACCATTCCACTGATTTGGAAGAAGCCCGCGGCGACCTGCGTCAACTTGCCGCAAGCAATCCCAGTGAACCTAAAGTCTTCCGTCTCCTAGGGGATGCGCACATGCGCTTGGGTGATCTTCAGGCAGCATTGGAAACTTATCTAAGCGCGCTCAACCAACTTTAGCAAGCAGTTCCTCACTGTCCCCGCCTCAAAACTCCCCCTCATCAACTTGATGAGGGGGTTTTTGATCACTCAACCGATGACCTTCAGAAGCCCTTCAAGAGCCTGTAAGGTGAGCAGGTTATGGAGATTGTGCCCCGCTTGCAGATCGGCTTCTATAAACGAAGCAACCTCACCACTGGTAGGCTTGGTCATGTGGGTTGGCTCCTGAGGGTCAATCCCTTGATTCGGCAGAGGATCAAAAGCGCGCCACAGGTTGATCAAGGGGATGGTGTAGTCTTGGGCCACCCTCACCACGATCTGATTAAAGAAGATCGACTTCTCCACCTGTCCCGGTTGATTGGGGAAGGTACTGAGGATGGGAATTACCCCGCGGTTGATGGTTTGGGCGACCACCAAACGTAAGTAGTAATCGAACTGCTCTGGGGTGAGCGATTTGAGATCATTCGTGCCAAACATGATCAGGGCCACAGCGGGCCTCACCAACCGCAGTTCGCACGCCAGTGGGGATTCATCAACTTCACACAGTTCGGGGTCATTCCACGTTGAATCCAGCACTGCTGCGGCATTAAAGCCACTAGCCGCAGCAAGGCTTGGGTTGGAGAACGAATCCAAGCCCGAATCGTCAGTACGTACTGGTTTGCCCTCATAACGGTCGATCACCGCTTGGAGTGAAGTATATGGACCCAGCGCGTATTTGCCTTCTGCAATAGGGCGTAAGAACGATTCCGAGGAGGTCATACAGTCCCCTATTTTGGTGAATAAATCAGGGCTGAGTCCCTGCCGCTGACCTTCCTCGTAGATCGCCCGAAGCCACCCAGCGTAAGGAGCAAAATCAGGTAGGATGGGGAGGGACATCAGATCAATGGATCGGGCTGTATCCTCATCAAACTTGCCTTCTTCAGGGAATGCCACTGGGGTGAATACCCCCGGTGTGGGGGTAGGGTCAAGGGCCGCAGCGGTCAACCCGGGCATACCCGCCCCTACCAGCAGCATCATTAGGGCGGCCAGCGCGATGAGGCGAGAAAAACGAACGGTAGCTGTGGTCATGCTTTTTGATCTCCTCTCATATCCAAGGTGGTTTAGGGGGTAGCCGTTGGCACAAGGGTAGGTAAACCAAAGGATGCCTCAGTGAGGAAAGGGGCAACTTGGATCGGCAGTGGATCGGTCGGAATAGCGCTGCGCCACACCTCCGATACCTGTACAACCGTACCTGACTGCACCTGCTCCAACTGCCACTTGATAAAGGTCTGCTCCGCAGCCCGATCAAGCTCTTCAGGATTGGGAATGTCCACTTTCCGATTTTCGATCAGGGCGATCTCGTAACCATTGGCCGTCTGAACAGGTCCAAAAAGCCCGTTTTCAGCAGAAGCATTGATCAGGCGCGCAAGCTCAGGGGAGAGAACGTCCACCCCAACCGAACCGAGATTGCCCCCATCACCTGCGTCTTTGCCCAGTGAATAAAGACACACCAAAGTCGAAAAGTCCTCACCCGTTTTTGCCCGGGTCACAATCTGCTGAGCAAGGGTCTCCGTGGCAACCGTGATCACTTGTGCGCGGATTTCAGCATCACCATCGGGGTTGCGCCGTTTATCGCTGATCTTAAAGATTTGCCAACCGAGGGAGGTGGAGAAGGGCCCAACGACCGCTCCGATCTCCGCCGCGATCACTGATGCACTTTCGGCAAAGTTCAGTCCGGAACGAGTCGTAAAACCGGTATCACCGCGGGAGCCATGCGCCCCCGGATCAATCGAATAACGGCAGACGGCCTCCCGAAAATCGCCGCCTTCTTGGAGAAAGGCAAGGGCGGTTTCGGCGTCGTTTTGGGTGCGGCTCAGGATGCGTTTGGCGTTAAAGGTCTCTAGTCGAGGCTCTTTGCTCACTTCCCGGACGATGATTGGTTGAAGTGCGGCCGCCCGCACAAAAGATTCTGCGATGCCCATAATGGCCTCGCGGCTCATACCCGAATAACGCACTGCCTCCTCAAGGTATACTTCAAGAGGCGCCCCCACTGCTGCTGAAGGATCAGCCTCTCGTTGTAAATTAAAGCGCCGAATCCAATATGCCTGAACATCCGATGGATTCAGGGTGAGGGCCCGCCGTTCGTATTCATGGCGCAGGATCACTTCCCGCAGCATGATCTCGTACACCTGTACCCCAAAAGCCTGAGAATTGGCAAGGGTGTTAAAGACCGCCGCGACCCGATCCGCCGCTGGATTCTTGCCGGGGACAGTGAAATTTAGGGACGAAAGTCCGATCAATGCCACCCCTCGACGCACTTCTTCAAGGGACGAAAAGCGTTCATAGCGCACTCGTGCTCGAAAGTCACCGAGGGTGATCACCTCTGATCCCACCTGCACAATGGGTTGAGACAGATCAAGATCGGGCGTGTCAGTAGCGCGTACATAGGGAGTGCTGGTAGCGGTCGGTACGGCCGTAGGGCCGGTCGGTGAGGGCGAGGGCATCGCAGCCGCAGTCAAGGTGAGGCTGCGTTTGTTATCGCGGATAACCACTGGGGTGACCGTGGGGCCGCAGGCACTCAATAACAACAAAGAAAGGAGAACTGCTACAAGAGCAGCGCTCCCCTTACGACGATTTCCAAACATGGGTAATCTAACTCACACATCTTGAGAATGATTGGATTAGTATCTCCCATTGTATCGGGCATAAGGGCGATTGCCACTGACTTTGATGAGTGAATGAAGAGCTTGATAAAAAACCGTCACAGGGTTAGGAAATATTTAAAGGCACCCGCACCGTGATCTGAGTGCCTTGTTGAAGGGCTTTCATGGTCATGGTTCCCTTAAAACGCTCGATTCTGACTCGAAGTCGATCCAACCCCCCACGGCGCTGCTTTGGGATTCCGCCGGAGGGGGTGGCAATTCCAAGCCCATCGTCCTGAACTTGGAGGATCAATGCGTCCTCCATTTCATTCATACATACTGAGACCTGCTCCGCTTGGGCGTGTTTGATAATATTGTTGAGCATCTCCCGCAGCCACAAATACATCTCTTCTTGCAAGTTTTGAGAGATATAAGCTTCCACCTCGGATCGGTAGGTGATCTTGAGTTTATGGCGACGCCCTAAACGGTCTATTAAACGGGGCACATCCACAAAACCCGGTTGATAATCACCGGTTGAGATCTGGCGCAGTACATTTGAGTTCTCGTAAATATCCTCTAGCAGGTTTTCCATTTGGGAGATGGCGTTCAGATCAGATGCATGATCCTCAAGGGATTCTTTGATCATGGTCATTTCCAATGTAAGCTGGTGCATGAACTGTTGTGTGGTGTCATGCAGAATATCCCCGATACGGGCAAAACGTTCCCTGACCTGCTGGGCGTCCATAAACAGGGCGCTTTGTTGCGCAAACAGGATCAGCAGTTCCAGATCAGCATTATCAAGAATTTCCTTGTCACGACGCTTGCCCACTACGATGATCGCAACCGGCTCATCACTAAAGATAACGGGGAGGGCAACCTCCGCGGCTGGATTGACACACAGGGGCAAATAATAAGGGGGTGGCAGTTGGTTACCGTTGTTCAGACGTACCGCTTTGGCCTCCATACCCGGCTCATCAAGTGGAAAGGGCGGCAGGATTCGAGGTTCGCTGCCAATCGCGGAGAGCACCCCATCGGAGGCCGCACGCTCAAAATGAACCACCCCTCGAAGATCGGCATGTGCCTTCCACAACACCACATATTCCAACTGATATTGTTCCTGAAGGATTTCCACAATGGCATGTTCTGGTTTTGTTCCGCGGTTGGTCAAATCTGCCAATTTGCGGGTGAAGGCGCTCACATCACGCAGTTCACGCCGCTCGCCATACAGAACGCGCCCGTATATTCCTCGTAGAGATGCCAAATACATCCAAAACAAACTGATGCCCAAGATCATCATAAAAATCAGTGCGGAAGGAACAATGATTTCTGCTTCATCGGTACGACCATATGTGGAGAGAAAAAAAGTACGGATCACACTTGTAGCTAAGGCCGTGAGGGTGACCACCGGGATAAACCAAACCCCTCGTGTACGGGCGTTAAAGGTTTGGTAGCGCAGAATGTTCAGAGAAAGCATTAAACCCGGAAACAACCCCAACATCCGAAAATCGAGATACAGCCAAAAAAAGGTGGCGTTGCCATCTGTGATCCGACTCAAAGGTGAAGGGAGCAGAGTCAGGAACGAGATTAAGGTGCCTAACAGAAGTGCTGTTGCCACTTTGCGCATTCGGAACACTTCTGGGCTTCCTTCGACACTGAGCCGAGTCTGCCACAAGTAATACACCAACCGCACACACAGCATGATAGGGGTGATAATCCTGAACAAGTCAGCATATGCAGTGTGAATCTCGAATGCCTGTCCAAGTGCAGGTGTCCATGCGGTTGTCCACAACTGCCACACCAGAATAATGTTGGAAAGGATGAAGATCGCCCCCACCACATAACACCCGCCCACAAACAGGCGCCGAAAATACCCTTGGGTATGATCACGCGACAGATGAAAAACAGTGTGAAGATACAGCACACTCAGCATGATGATGGCAATTTCAGTGATCAGCTCACCCACGGGGTGAATCAGGAGGTTTTGGCTGAAAACAGGTGGACGGTTGGTGGTGTAGGCCAGTACCCCAAAAGTCAGGGTGGATGCGATCAGGCGCGAGGTGTAGTCTTTGGGGCGGGCTTTGTAGACCGAGATGGCGATCACCCACAAACAGGCTGCGATGAGGGTTGAAGGTAGATATAAGTCCGTATATTTGTAGCTGTCAAACCAGAGAATCTGGGCGCGCTGTTTAAGGATCTTGCCTTGTCGTTCTACGGTAAGGGTGACAGAGGTGACACCCTCACTCCAAATTTTCCGAATGTAATCAGGCGCATCACGATAGAGAATGGAGTCGATTAGAAGGAGCTTGTCTTGAGAGCGAAACTGTCCGTGAATCGTGTTGGCCCACCATACAGGGGTGGTAGGGTTAATCCGGTAGTGGTTCGAGATGGGATCATAATAACTGATCAGACCGTCAAAGGGTTTGCCGACGTCAAGTGCCGTCACGATCACTGCAATCATCTGTGCAATGAGTGACAAAGCAAGGAGATACGCGGCAAAATCAAAACGCCGGAGACTGAACCGAGGATACTTTACCATACCACCGACCATCCCAACCGCCCAGTTCTTTTAAGTGTAGCCGCTTCTGGTTTTGCGTGAAACCTCCAATTATCCGGCACGACAGGGCAAGCATATCAACATAGTGCCCACTCTTTACAGCATTTTCTCTGAAGCTTGAATTATCAACCGTTGGTGCGAGAGGTCTGACCGCCGTAAATTGACGGGCAGGGTAAGGGGGGATTCCTTGAGTGCGGTGAGAAGTCAAGTGAACCACCATGAAAAAATGCAGAGTGACGCTGACGGAACAGGAATGGGAAGAACGGTGCCGCTCATCCACACCAGCAAAGGGGCGGCGCGAAAGCTGCTACAGTCGAAGCAAATGAGGTGCATTCCACCAGAAGCCAATGGAGCGTGCATGTGTCACATGGGAGATGTCTTGGAAGTGTAGGACTTACGCAGTTGAACCTGTTCACCCCGTATCTATCAAAAGGGGCAGTTTGAGGGGTCGCCTGTCGTGTCCTCTAACATTAACCCCTCAACCTTCCCCTTAAGCTAAATATCCCCTTGTTGGGCTGCACCGATCTTTTTCCCCTCTCCTAGCCGTACTCGGCGGTCAGGAGCGGGTACCGCGCAGCAGTCGTGGGGTGAGGGCAAACCCGGTAACACATACCCTTCTCAAATGGCTTCTCAGCAGTTAAAGGGAACTCAGCAAGACTCACAAATAAGTGGGGTGGATCATTTTGGGATCAATCACAATCTCAATTGAGGTTCCCTGTCCAACTTTGGAAGTGATTTTGAGATGTCCTCCAACTTGTTCAGCGCGTTCAACCATACCCATCAGCCCCAAATGCCCCAAACGTGCAAATGCATCTGGACGCTCAGTGATTAAAAAACCTTGTCCATCATCCTCAATATTCAGTTTGACGACCTCACCAAAAGACAAATGCACTTTGATATTTGAAGGTTTGGCATGGCGCAGTGCGTTTGAGAGCGCCTCTTGCGCGATTCGATACAGGGCAAGCTCTTGATTCAGTGACAGACGCCGAACAGTTCCCCGAAGATCAAAATGAATGGACACCTCACCAATTTTTTTTTGAGAGTCACAAAGCGTTTCCAACGCTGGAATAAGTCCTAAATCTTCAAGGTATGAGGGGCGCATATCCCCTATCAGACGACGCAGACTTTTAATCGTCTGGTCAATCATCGCCTGCAGGATTATTAGGTGAGTGGAGGCTTTGACGGGATCATGATCCAGTTGTTTCTGTGCCATTTGGCGCTGCTGATCGAGGGCAATAAGCCCCTGAAGTGTGTCATCATGAAGTTCACGGGCTATCCGTTTACGTTCATCTTCTTGCCCCTGAAGCATGGCGCCGATGTAACTGTGCATTCCGGCTTGCATCTGCTGCACACGATGGGTCATTTTCCCTAGGAGTGCCTGCAAATCTCGAATTTCTTGGATGCCTCCGACCGGTTGGTAAATGGTGGTGTAGTCTCCCCACGCGAGCTTTGCTGCCGAAAGACTCAAGCGGCGCATAGGCAGCACAATCCGCATCAAGCCAAATATCAATACAACGACTGCTAGAAACATCGCGGGTATAACGGTCAGAGGAGCAATAAGCGACAGCCGGAGGGTGGCGTTGACCACCACGCTCCACGGCTCACGAATGATAAGCAACCAATTGAGCTGCTCAATCCGGCTCACTACCACGACAGCGTCAGCATCATCGAGCCAACTGTGATGAGGCACTTGATTTTGGCTAACCGAGAGAATACTTTGCAGTTCAGGTATTTGGGCTGCATCCACTCCAACCGCATTTTCCTGCGGCGCATAAAGAATGTGACCATCATCCGCAATCAGGTACAGATGGGTGTAGGGGTTATTTTGCATGACACTCAAGGTTGTGGGGATATTCAGGCTGTTGAGGGACATCCCCCCAAATAGGGTGAAACTACCGTTGGTGCTTTGGGCATTGGCGATCACTACAGGCGTACCCGACTCATGCTCCAGTACCCAAGTTGCGGCAGTTTTGTGTAAGGTCGCCGACCAGTCATCAGTTGGCTGCCACGCATCAATGATCGTGCCTGTTTTATCGATCAGAACTAAGCCTCCATCAAAGGCGCGCCGCAAGTCAGGGGTATTTTGCAGCAATTGGGCAATGGTCGTGCTAGCGTTGATTTGTTCGACAAGCACTTTCAGTAACAGCTGACGTTGAATGAATCGATCCGTCAAGACTTCCGCCCCTGCACGAACTGCCCGTTCATCCCGTTCACTCACCAAGAGTCGCATTTCGTGGTCATGGAGCAAAACGCTGCTGTAGGTAACCACCAGCAGGATTATCAGCATAGGAACAATGATTAAGCCCAGCAACTGAACAATGAAACCACGCAATCGCTTCATGCATACACCCTTCTGACTCACCTGCGATGGATTTTACCGTAAGTGAGTCAGGACATTTTGCCCCCTAATCACCATCCGCGACTTGATATGATAGTGAGTAGGGGGTGGCAAGCATATAAGCATTTGTTCTGTCAGCTACGACATGAATTGCTGCTCTTGTTGGCGGCAACCTGCTTGGCTTCCCTCTTGAAAGCGGAGAATGTCAAGGGGGCATGGATTGCAGCAAATCAATGGAGATTTTCTTTCAAGGTGAGCAGGTATGCCACCAGATCACTGATTTGCTGTTCGGTCAACTCCTTACCGTAACTTTGGTACATCAGACTCACGCCATTCACCGCAAAAACATGGTCAGGGTCTGTCATCAGATTAGCGTTAGGGTTAATGATGGCTTCACGCAGGAATGTTTCCACGTCTTGCCCTCGTTCTGCGGCGTGCATCGGACCATGTTCACCTATATCCGACAGCGCTGGGCCAACCTTAACTTCATCTTTATCATCGTTATGGCAGGTTACACAGGCGGGAACTTCCGGTTTATCGATACCCTCGCGAAAAAGAAGTTTCCCTTTTTCTGCGTCACCAGAGACAGGGGATGTGGGCACGGTTGCCATACCAGACATATCCATAGCTGCCATGGTAGCCGTGGGCGAAGGCGGCATGTTTATCATGCCAAATAATTCCATGGTGGTCTTCGTTGCGGTGGTTAGGGGCAGCTCAGTTCCCATGCCAGACATGTCCATAGCCGCCATAGTGACAGTAGGCAGTGGCACAGTTGTCATGTCGGACATGTCCATCACTGGCATGGCAGCGGTCGGCGAGGGGAGTTCTGTTGTTGAAGTCGGTACTGTGGTTGATGTTGTAACAACCGAAGGTATGGCTGTGTTTAGCAGTGTTGGTTTATGGGCAACGGGTGATAGGAGAGTAGGAGTAACCCCGTACTTTCTCGTTAAGATCGATATTGGGGGGGGCGCGGAAGCCGGGCTTCCACATCCAGCGATAAACAATGCCACAGACAGGGTGAGCAGCCTAAACAAGCGCGTTGAAAACATCGACATTCCCCCAAAACCAATTATGGAAATACCTTGATGCAGTATAGGTTTGAAGGGGGATGATTTCTATCCGCCGTTTGGCTTATAACGACTGTTGAAAGCCTATTGTTGTGCTCTGGATTGCTCTCAAGCATACTGCAAGCGCGGTAGACATCTTGACCCGAGGTGCCCAGACCCAATAGAAACAGACGGTACTGCCTCTCATTGACTGTCTGCCGCCTCAGGCTCAAGCTTCTTTCCAGTTCTCTATTCTCTCAATCCGCCCCTTTCCGATTCTTCCATCATATTGTCACCCTCCGTCGAGGATTGAATACCCCCTTGAGATCACACCCTTAAACCCTATTCAAATTCACCCTGCGCAAGAGTTGGGCATTGATGGAGACCACAATCGTGCTGATGGACATCAAGACTGCCCCAACCGCAGGATCGAGAAGGATTCCCCAAGGTGCGAGAATGCCCATTGCCAAGGGGATTGCCACAACATTATAGCCAGTTGCCCATACGAGATTCTGAATCATTTTGCGGTATGTGGCTCGACTAAGGCGGATGATTTTCACAACATCTAGCGGATTGGACTTTACCAAGATGATCCCGGCACTTTCGATGGCTACGTCCGTTCCTGCTCCAATAGCAATACCCACATCCGCGGTCACCAATGCAGGCGCATCATTCACCCCATCGCCAACCATCGCCACCTTGCCGCTGTTGCGCTGAAGCTCGCGGACTTTTTCTGCCTTATGTTCGGGAAGCACTTGGGCAAAATAGGTATCAATGTTCAGCTCCTTTGCGACGGCTTGGGCAACAGCTTCACTGTCTCCGGTAAGCATTGCCACTTTTAGCCCAAGATCATGCAACTGCTGCACGGCTGCGCGACTCTCTTCTCGAACCACATCCGAGATGGCAAACAAGGCGATGAGGCTTTCTTCACTGGCGAGGAAGATAACAGACTGTCCTGCACCTTGTGCTTTGTGTTGTGCGGATTCAAGGGATGCTGGTATGGTCCACTTTTGCTGCTCCAGCAAACGTGGCCCGCCGATGTAATAGGTTGTGTCGTTTACCTTGGCTTTTACACCTCGTCCCGCGAGACTCTCAAAATTGGTCGCCATGGCGGGGTGAACCCCCAGTGCTCGTGCATAGCTGCGAATGGCTTCCGCAATAGAGTGTTCACTGTCTGCTTCAATTCCAGCCGCAATTGCCACCACGTCATCTCGACTCATGCCCATGGTTGCAAAATCAACGACTCCTTGCACCCCGCTTGTAAGCGTGCCCGTTTTGTCGAAGATGATGTAGTTGAGATCTTTGGCATTTTCCAAAGCCAGACGTCGCCGAATAAGCAACCCATTACGCGCTGAGAGCGTCGTCGAAATGGCAATGACCAATGGCACCGCTAAGCCAAGCGCATGGGGGCAGGCGATTACCAATACGGTCACCGTGTTTCGGATCGCATCTGGCAAGCGTCCTGTAAAGAGCAGCCATCCCGCAAAGGTCAGAATGCCCGCAGCGATGGCGATCAGCGTAAGGTAATAGGCGGCGCGCTGCGCTAGGGTCTGGGCGTGTGACTGACTCTTCTGGGCTTCTTCGACCAGCCGCATGATGCCCGCTAATGCCGTATTCTCGCCTACTTGCTGAATCTCTACCCGCAGCGATCCGGAAAGGTTCACCGAACCGCCAATGACCACATCACCGGGATTTTTCTCAACGGGACGGCTCTCGCCCGTAAGCATTGATTCATTGAGGCTGCTTTCACCTTCTCGCACCACCCCATCGGCAGGGATGCTTGCACCGGGGCGAATGAGTACAAGGTCTCCCGCATGAAGTTGGCTGACTTCTACAGTCTCAGTCTCTCCGGAAGGCAAAATCCGCTCTGCGGTATCCGGCATGAGTTTTGCCAATTCGCGCAATGCGCCCTGCGCTTGTCCCACACTGCGGAGTTCGATCCAGTGCCCTAACAGCATGACTGTGATAAGAGTTGCCAATTCCCAAAAGAAATCGGTCATCCCACCTGTAGTGACATCCATCTTTGGGGGTGGAAAGAAGAAGATGCTGAGGCTGTAAAGGTATGCAGTCGTGATCGCCAGTGAGATCAGGGTCATCATACCGGGCTGCCGATTGGCGAGTTCTTGGCGTGCCATACCTAGGAAGGGTAACCCTCCATAGAAGAAGATGATACTGCCCAGTACCGCAGGAATGAGATCGCTTCCGGGAAACTTAGGCATCTCAAACTTGAACCAATGCTGAATCATGGGCGAATACAGCACTACAAGGATGGTCAACGGAAGCGAAACCCAGAATCGGTTTCGCATCACTTTGATATGCCCCTCATGCATATTTCCATGGCCTGTGTGTCCCTCGTGAGCATCACTTGTCTGACGGTGATCACTGTGCACTGACGGCACCGAAGTTGGCTGATGCATACTGATGTGATCAGCCTGTCGGTTTTGTTGATGATGTTCGTGATGGTGTGCCATTTCTCCAGTGTGATCTTCTTGATGGGAGTCTCTCATGACATTTTTCTCCAGATAGTTATCGAACTATTTACCTAGAGTATGTGGTGTGCCGATGTCTTGCCTGATTGATTCCCAAAATAGGCTAAATGGCGGGGTCATAATCTCGAATACGCCAAATGGCGGATGTTCCCCGCAGTTGAGGCAAGGTAAGCTGTGCCCAGAGATATTCGTGTTGATCGGTTCATGTGAAGGAAATAACCATGCGCACTAAATTCTGGATGTTAATTCTACTCGTCATCGCTGGTTTCCTGAGCCTCTATAGTTTTGGGTCACAGACTGTGCCAGTGTCGGCTGCTACCCCGGCGCCAACTGCCTCTGCCACCATGAGCGGAATGGGCGGCGGTATGCCCATGGATAGTGGTTACTCGACCAATGATCTGGCTCCATTGGCAAAAGCCTACTATGAGGGCAAAGATGTGTTTTTCATCCATCCCGAAGCCTCCAATCCTGATGTGGCAGAGGCATTAACGAAGATGATGGGCCCACAGGTGCTGACGGTACCGAGCCTAGCAAAAGTACCAAAGGACTTGTTGGGAAACGTTTACGTCTTTGCAAACGGGGTAGCGGGAATGGGACCCTTGGGTTTTCAGCCAGATGTCTTTGACTCCGTTCCGGGGGATGAGAACTACACCCCACTGCGTACAATAAGCTTGGTGACTTGGAAAGATACAACAGCGGCAAAAGAGCTAAAGAGTGTGGCAGACATCAAAGCGGCACAGGATGCGGGACAGATAGAGATCATTCAACCTAGCGTTGTGGTTAACATGCCTATTTTGGTCTGGCCCGAAGGGAACCGCTAGAGAATCCAGATTATCAATATTGGGGTGATCTGTTTTAGAAACATAGACGTGCTTTGGTAAGCTATACTCGCACGTGCCTATTCCATTTTGAGATGACACAAAATGTCCCGGATAAGTCGGGACATTTTTACCTTCCCCGCCAGATGCATGTGGGTTACAGTGAGTAACGTGTCAAATTGCACGGACAGAAAAACTTAAAGGATATCCACCCATGACTGCCAAGAGATTATGCCTTCTATTTCCAGTGATCTTGGTGATCGCTCTCATTCTCAGTGCAGCTTATCACGCCGAACCAACAATTGTGGCTCGCGCCCTTGCCACGGAAATGAGTCTGGTGTCAGTTCCTGCCGACTCCGATCCCACTCTAGATGGGGTTGCCAACGAGGATTTCTGGAAGGATGCACCAAGCCTTCAGGTTGAATTGAATCGCGGTGCAAACCATGAAAATCCAACAGTGACGCTGAAATCGGTTTACACTTCGGAACAGGTCTATTTTCTGGTGACTTGGGATGATCCCACCCAAAGTTATTTGCGCACTCCTTGGGAAATGCAGCCTGATGGAACGTGGAAGCGGTTAGGCGATCCCAAGGATAAAGGTGGGGACAACAACCTGTGGTATGAAGATAAGTTAGCAATGATCTGGGACATCAACAACAGCATCAAGGGTTTTGAGGAAGATGGATGTTTTGTCGCCTGCCATCGCTCCAAAGAAGGAGATCCTGACGCCAAACCATATGGGAACAAATTTCTTGAGAATGAAGGCGAACGCGGGGATATGTGGCACTGGAAGGGTGTCCGTAACCTAGCGCAGATTCATGACCAATACTTAGATAACACTCCCTACAGCAAAGAAACCGTCAACGCGGGGCGCAAGAGCGACCCCGACAATTCCAAAGGTTACCGGGATAATCTGACCGAAGACAAAAAGATGCCAGCGTTTATGCCCGCAGGTGAATTCACCAAAGACGGTGCCCCGGGCTTCCTGCTCGAAGATTCGATTGTCCCCTTTGATCCCGCCGGGTTCAAACCGGGAGACCGCCTGCCCAGTATCATCATCACGAAGTTCACCGATGATGGCGGCAATATCTCTGCTGGATGGAAGTGGGTTGAGGGCAAGTGGACACTGGAGTTTGGGCGTAAACTGGTTACCGGTTCAGAGTTCGATGTTCAGTTCAGCGATTTGAGCGCTACCTACTACTTTGGGATCGCTGCTTTTGATAACGCCCAAGTGCGTCATAGTTTCCACAAGGGATCGATCAAGTTTACGTTTAAGCAGTAAACATCTTTCGACAATCAGTCAATACAGATGGCGGAGATTCCCCTCCGCCATTTGCGTTTGGGAAGGTGAGCTATACTCAGAAATAGGCTATAGTTCCTGAGCGGATTCAATGGCTAACTCCATCCAAGATTTTTTTGCACTTAACCGTACCTTGGTATTGTTTGTGTACGGTTTGACCTTTTTTGTAATGGGGCTTGGGATTTTCCTCAGTTCCCGTAGTCGAAGCCAACTCAAACTAGCACGACATCTACAATGGTTAGCTGCATTTGGGATCCTACATGGTGTCCACGAATGGGGGGACATCTTTATCCCCATTCAGGACTCCTATCTCCCTCCTCCATGGAACATGTTCCTGCGGATCACCCAAGTGATTCTGCTTGCCACATCATTCATCTGTCTGTTGATCTTTGGCACCGTGTTAATCGCTAAACATTGGCAGTGGTTATGGGTGATCACAGCGGGGTTGATCATAGGGTGGGTAATGATCTTCCTTGTCCTTTACCTTCAAGCGCCTACCCCTCAGGATTGGCTCATCCATTCCAACATCGGGGCACGTTATTTACTGTGTTTGCCGGGAAGCATCCTAGCGGCATATGGGCTATATTACCAAGCACATACCACTATTGTACCGCTGCGTGCAGTGCGGGTGATGCGTAACCTTCGACTGGCAGGTGTTGCGCTCCTCCTCTATGGCGCTTTAGCAGGCGTTTTTGTTCGGGCTGATGAGTTCTTTCCCGCCAATATCTTGAATCGTCAGCTGATCGAGTCCGTGATAGGTGTCCCCATTGAGGTTTTGCGTTCCATGAGTGGCTTGGTTTTGTGTCTTGCCATCATCCGGGCGCTGGAGATCTTTGAGCTTGAACTGGATCATCGGATTGAGGCGATGGAAATCGAGCGTGTCCAAGCGGCAGAGCGGGAGCGCATTGGTCAGGAAATTCACGATGGTGCGATCCAAGGGATTTATTCGACCAGCCTGATTCTGGAATCAATTCAGGTCCGCCTCGAAAATGGCGGTGAGTTATCCCATCGACTCCAGCAGGCACGGGATGTCCTTGATGCGGTAAACCGCGATTTACGCAGCTACATGATTTCACTCCGCACCCCGATCACAGACGCCTCGCTCAACACCGAACTCCAAAAACTCATTGCTGATCCTCGTTTCCAAGGACTGCTCAATATTGAACTGGAGTGCAGTGAGGACCTGCCTCTGACTCCGATTCAGGTGAACCACCTGCTGGGGATTGTCCAAGAAGGGCTGGCGAATATTGTTCGCCATGCACAGGCAACCCACGCCCACATCCGCTTTTACCGGGAGGGAGTCTGGTGTAAGTTGTCTATTGAGGACAATGGTCGCGGATTTTTTCTCCAAGCTACACCCGCAGGTTACGGGCTGCGCTCAATGCGGGATCGCGCTCGTTTACTGGGCGGCACTCTGGATATTGAGACAACCCCCGGTAGCGGTACAAGGATAAGTCTAGGAGTGGCTGGTGAGCTACCGGACAGCGCCTATCCTCGATGATAAAAAGGGGGTGAATAGTGATGAACCCGTTAAAACTCCTCCTCGTTGACGACCACGAAGTAGTGCGTATGGGATTGCGGCTAATCATAGAGCAAACCCCAGATCTGGAAATTGTTGGAGAAGCCGGAACCGCACAGGAATCGATCCGTTTGTGCGAACTTCATCACCCGCATGTGGTAATTATGGACATCCGAATGCAAACCGGAAGCAGTGGCATTGATGCCTGCCGCACTATCATGGAGCGTTTTCCCAACACCAAGGTAATCATGCTTACTTCATATGCCGATGACGCTTTGATCGCGGATGCAATCAAGGCAGGGGCAGTAGGTTATGTGCTTAAGCAGGGCGGGACAGGTGAACTGCTCCGGGCACTAGAAGCCGTGCGCCAAGGAGCTGCGCTTCTTGATCCTGAGATTACCCGTCGCGTGTTGACCATGCTCCGCGAGCAAAACCACCATCAAACGGACCCATTTCGGGAATTGACCGTCCGGGAAATTGAAGTATTACGATTGGTGGCGGAGGGGAAAAGCAACGGCGACATTGCGCTCGCGCTCGTTTTGAGCGATAAAACAGTGCGTAATCACATGAGCATTATCTTTGACAAACTGCATGTCAACAATCGGGTCGAGGCAGCCGCCTACGCCATCAAACACGAAATTTTTCGTTACTCTCGTAGTGGATGAACTTGACTCTATCCCAACGAACGAAAAAGGAAAACCTCGAATCCAAACTCCATGACGGAATTTGAATCTCTGACGGAGGATATGCACCCGGAGGGCTTCGGAACCCCCCGAGTACCCTGCCGCGCTGCTTGACCCACGCACCTGCGCACATC
>JACSRJ010000263.1 GCA_014879835.1 Anaerolinea sp. | reverse complement strand
GCGGGTACTGCGGTCGGCTGATCTGGAGGTTGGGTGACTGGTAATGGAGTCGCCGCGCCGCCTGTGGACTCGGTTGGGGTATTTGTGGGTGGTACAACGACGGTTGGTTCAGTGGTGGGCAACCCGGAAGCCGCGGTTGGGGTTTCTCCCCCGGCTTCGGAGGGAGTGGGAGTGCTGCGTGGGGGTGCACCACACGCACCTAAGACCGCTGCAACAAGGACTATCAGTGCCAATCGCCGCATGAACTATCCTTCCTTAAATGGTGTTCTCAATTATGATCAGAGGGGGTTCCCTTAGGGTCATGGTTCCCATTTGTTTCGGGACTGCTGCTTTGGAAGTAGATGTTGATGACCATCTGCCCTAAACGAATCTGATCCCCATCGTGGATCGGATTGGGATGATGGGGCGCAAGGCGAACCCCATTAAGATAGGAGCCATTGCTGCTCCCCAAGTCCCAAATCTCCAGATGGTTGGATTCGCCCGGACGGATGACCGCATGTTTGCGACTTACCCCCATGCGGAAACCCGCAAAAGGAGTCAAATCCACATCCGGCATCACCCCAGTGGCGGGGTCTTTGCGCCCAAAGACCAGTTCTTTGTTGAATTTGAGTAAGAGTGGGTTTCCCCCCTCAATGACGATCTTCAAGAGCATTCCCGGCTTAAAGACTTCCGAACCAAGGCGCAGCGTGGAATGCTGCCCAAGTTCGCCAGCCTTGGCATCAATGCTTTTTGTGCCAAGCGGAGCCTCTCCAATGAGGCTTGTACCGCATTGTTCACAAAAGACTACGCCGATCCGGTTATTGTGATTGCAGTTGGGACATTTCTGCATAAGTCTTTTCGCCGATCATCGCAAAACCTACCTACTATGAGTTTAACCTTTCCCGCCCGGAACGCAATTGTCAACCCGATGAGGATGCATTTTTGGGTGAGTGGGCATCCCCCCTCGGATCAAATCAGAGCGTGCTTGCTTATGTCCTCATGTCCGGGTATTCGTGAAATTCTCCTGAATCCCGGCAGTCGATAAATTTGCCCTGTTTTTTCATGCTAAAATGAGTCCAATGAGGCCAGTTTGCCCTGTTCTACCCATTCTGATGTTTCAGCAGTTGTGCTTTTAGAGGACCTGTTTTGAATCACCCTATGCCTATCTAGAGGAACGACTTTCAATGCGCTCAATCGTTCTGCGTTTGATGCTTATGGTTCTCATTGTGGGCCTCCTCATTGGATGTACCTCACAAGCCCCCCTCTCTCCGACCCCTACCGCACCTCCCCCACTGCGGATTGCACTGGTGATGAAGACCCTGACCAATCCCTTTTTTGTGGCAATGGAGCAGGGTGCACGTCAGGCCGAAAAGGACTTAGGGATCAACCTGATCGTCAAAACAGCAGCCCAAGAGACTGCCATTGAGCAGCAGATCAAGATCGTGGAGGACTTGATCACCGAAAAGGTGAAGGCTATTGTCATCGCTCCGGGGGACTCCCAAAAACTGATTCCCGTCCTAAAAAAAGCGCAGGATGCGGGAATTGTGATCATCAACATCGACAACCGCCTTGATCCCACCGTGGCTAAAAATGTAGGCTTGATCAACATCCCCTTCGTGAGTGTGAACAACGAAGTTGGGGCATACCTCTCAGCCAAGTTCGTCAGCGACAAAATCGCCACCCCTACACAGGTAGCAATCATTGAAGGGATTCGGAGCGCCTACAATGCTCAAGAGCGCAAGACTGGCGCCGAACGGGCTTTTAACGAGAATCCCAACTTATCGATTGTGGCTTCAGAGACGGCCAACTGGAAAATTGATGAGGCTTACACCGTCGCAAAATCGACCTTTGAGAAGTACCCCCATATTGGCGCAGTTTTTTGCGCCAATGATATGATGGCCTTAGGGGTCATCGAATATTTGAAGGAATCCAAGCGGAATACAGTTCTGGTAGCAGCTTTTGACGCCCTTGAGGAGGCCAAAGAGGAGATTCTTGCGGGCAGGCTCGCCGTGACCATTGATCAACAGGCAGGCAGGCAGGGTTACGTCGGGGTTGAGTATGCGGTGAAGATTCTTAGGGGGGAGTCCGTTCCGCTGGAAACAATGATTGATGTGTTGGTTGTGAGCAGTGAAACCCTTAATAAAACCCCTTAAACAGACACGATTAAACCCACCATCCTGATGAGGCTGGAATCTGAAACTGTGCCATCATCCTACAGACACCGAATGACCTTCATCACAGACCATATGCTTCAGTCGGGAGGAACCGCTTGAACCTCTCGCGCTTGACCCTTGCTCAAAAGGCATTGGCATTTGTTTTTCTGTTAGGAATTATCCCCCTGTTGTTAGTTGGGACAGTCACTTATGGGCTGTCTACCCGAACCCTCGAAGTGGAATCAAAACGGTATGCTTGGCGGGTGGTCTCGGACGAGGACAAAGAGCTAAACCTGATCTTAGGGCAGTTTGAGAGCCTGCTCACCTCGCTCAGCAGTTCCGAAGAAATCAGGAAGCTGCTCAAAGAATCCGGGGGCAGCACCTTTTCGCGCCTTTCAACCGAGGCCAATGTAGGCTATATCCTCAACTCTTATCTCAATTTGCGCGGGTTGATCGCCATTAACCTGTTTGCGGTTGATGGACGCCATTATCATGTGGGGGATACCCTTGCCGCCAAAGAGATTCGTCAAGATGTCCGCGATCAGCTCTTTGAAGAGGCGATGCGCCCAGATCGGCTGGGCGTATGGACAGGGATCGAGAGCAATGTCGTCATTCACTCCGCTTTTCAGAAAGTGATCACTGCCGCAACCCTCATCACCGAAATCGATTCTCAATCCTTAACGCCTCAGCCAATAGGATTGATCACCCTCAGTTATAACCCCGCCGAGATCGCCCGCGATTTTGACCAGTCTGAGCAGCGTCGATCTGAGTTCTACTGGATCGTGGATGCCAAAGGGCGTTATATCTATGACCGCGACTCACAGCGCATTGGTTCCTACATGGAACCTGAGTTATTTGCTCGGTTCTCTCAAGATCGGGGTGAGATCGAGATCCGTATCCCCGGCGATACCTTGATCACCACCTATCAAAAAATGACCCGCACTGGCTGGATTATCGCCTACAATGTGCCCTTTAGCGCGATGACTGCACCCTCCCGCGAACTAGCCGTTGCTACCCTCATCATCATTGTGATCAGTTTTTTGTTGGTGGCTATTGTGACCTCCTTTGCCAGTCGGACCGCAATCCACCCCATCACCGAGATCACCAACAGCTTCCAGCGCCTTCAGCAGCATATCACAGCGAGTCACCCCCGACTGCCCATCAGAAGCGAAGATGAGATTGGTGAGCTTACCCGTTGGTTCAACAGTTTTTTGGACAACCTTGAGATTCGCCAGACCATTGAAAAAGAGGTTCGTGAACGGGCTGAGTTTGAGGAACTAATCGCCCGTATCTCCGCTGAATTTATCAACGTTCGCACCGGGCATGTGGACGAAGCCGTAAACCGAGCTCTGGCCCGAATTGGGACTTTCACTGCGGTGGATCGCAGTTATGTGTTCATGTTTCCCTTTGATCAGCCCGGCATCGTGAGCAACACCCACGAGTGGGTGGCAGAGGGTATCACCTCCGAAATCAACAAGATGCGCGCCCTCCCGGAAGCCGATATCGCCCATTTACTTGCGCCTCTATACAAATACACTTATTCCTATGTGGCTGATGTCAGTGCCCTCCCCCCGGCACGGGCAAAAGAAAAAGAGCTGCTGCTCTCTCAGGGTATCCAGTCTTTGATTCTGATCCCAATGACGTGGCAAGGTGCCATGATCGGCTTTTTAGGGTTTGACTCGGTACGGCAAAAGCGGTCGTGGGACTCAGAGATCATTCGCCTGCTCACCCTTGTTGGGCAAATCCTGATTACCGCCCTCAAACGGAGTGAGGCCGAGCGCGAACAGGAACGATTGATCGCCCAACTTCAGGAAGCAAAGGCCAAAGCTCAAGAAAGTTCACGGCTGAAGTCTGAGTTTTTATCGATGGTTTCTCATGAACTGCGCACACCCCTCAATGCCATTGAGGGCTTCACCAGCGTGATGCTTCAGGGCATGGGGGTAAGTCTCGACCCTAAGGCGCGTGGGATGCTGGAACGGGTTCATGTAAATAGCCAGCGGTTGTTATATCTAATTAACGATATACTTGATCTGTCCCGAATCGAATCCGAACGTTTTGATCTAATCTACAAACCAGCCTCACCAGCGCGGCTGGCCGAACGCTGGCATGATCACGTTGCGGTGATTGCGGCTAACAAGGGCTTGATGCTTGAAACGATCATCGATCCCACCCTGCCTGATCCGCTCATCACTGATGAGGATGCCCTTTCCAAGGTTGTGGTTAATCTGCTCTCCAATGCAGTCAAATTCACCCATCAGGGGGCAGTTAAGTTGATCTGGACCTTTCTGCCCGAAAAGCAGCAGTGGTCTATTCAGGTGATCGACACTGGAATTGGCATTCCGTCTCATGCGCATAGTTATATCTTTGAGGAATTCCGGCAGGTTGATCAATCTTCTAAACGTCAGTATGGGGGGACTGGGCTAGGGTTGGCCATCGTCAGGCGTTTGGTCCTGAGTATGAAGGGACAGATCAATTTAGAGAGCGAACCCGGAAAAGGCAGCGCATTTACAGTGACCCTTCCTTTGTTGTCAGCGCATCCGGGCGCAAATGCCAATAATATAGCGGGAGTGTCTCAATCCGGTAACGAATGAGGGGGAATAGGTGGCGCCATCAGATATACCCGAACATATTCTGGAGGGGTGGACTGTTCTAATAGTAGATGATGAACACGATAGTTTGGAGCTTGCTCGTTATCTATTGGAGTTTTACGGAGCGAAGGTGTTCACAGCCGTTGATGGCACTGAGGGTTTGCAGAAGACACTAACAATCATGCCGCGCTTCATTATCTCCGACATTTCAATGCCCGTGATGGATGGCTGGGAGTTTGTTCAGAAGGTGAAGACCAACCCAAAACTTGCCTCAATCCCGGTGATCGCGCTTACCGCTCATGCCATGACTGGCGACCGAGAGCGTGCGCTTGGGATGGGCTTCCATAATTACCTGACCAAACCCTTGACAGCAGAGACCTTTATGTCGGATTTGATCCGCCTGCTGGCCGAAATCCCTGAATTCGCGGAGGCGCTTCAGCGCTGAACCGGAATCATTAACCTTCAAGAGGCAGCCCTAACATCTGCGAAAGTTCTTCGCGGGTGATAGGTTTTTGAAGGTATCCCGAAGCCCCTGCCGCGGCCGCACGCCCGCGTTCATTTTCGCGCACGAGGGCACTAAACAGGAGGATACGCCCCTGAAACCCACGCTGCCGTAGATGCGTGCAGGTTTCATAGCCATCTTGCATAGGCATCATAATATCAAGCAAGATCAAGTCCGGGTTGTGTTCCAACGCCACTCTTTCCCCTTCAAGCCCGTCCTTCGCTTCTAGGACTTCGCACTTCAGGTTCTTGAGCATCCGTTTGGTCACAAGCCGAATTGCCGGGTCATCATCGACTATCAATACTCTTGGAGTCATGACTGCTCCGCAGGAATCCGTGACGAGTGTCTCCAACTCAGCATAATTCTAAACCCGAAAGTGTGAGATTTCAAACCTATCCCAATTTGAGTCCGGGATTCCCCGCCTTAAAAATCCATCGAATCTGGGGCGATTGCCCAACGGACTGAATCTGACAATTCGGTATAGATCCATTATGTGGCTGAGTTCTCAAACGCCATATACTGTATTATATCCGAGTTTTCCCTCCAGATTTTAAAAGATTCTTTATTAGGAGATTTCTTTGATGACCTTATTGCCTGAAGGGTCGGTGAAGGAACAACAAAGTGGTTTAACCATTGAACGCCTCTTTGAGGGTAAGCTTGTGATTTTCACCCTTTCTGATATGAAACGCGAAACCGTAGATGCTTGGATCGATGCCTGCCTTGGTGAAATGCGTATCTGTCTAGAAACGGGGCGCCTTCTGCGGGTGATTCAAGACCTCTCTCATCCCGCTGCCAACCACACCCCCTATTCCCAGAAACGCGGGAGTGAAGTCACAGAAGCCTATCCAGAATTAAAAGGGTACGTTGCTTTTATCCTAGAATCATCGGTGGAGGCCACCCGCACCCAAATGTTCATCCGCTCTCAACCTCACCGTTACCGGGTGCGCGACGTGTTTTTTGACCGGGATGAAGCCATCATATGGATCGTGCAGCAGTCCGGTTTAGCTTCTACCTGATCGTCATTCACGTTTGGGCACAATGCTGTGTTGCCAAATATCTTCGCTTGGTTTGAACCATTTCTGAGGCACGCTTCAGTCGCTTGTTTACTCCGCTATAGAGCCGAGAATTAACCCTAAATCTTGGTCTCTGTGCATCTTGTAGAGGCCATAAATTTTGTACACTTTACCATAAAAATCGCGTAAAAATTTGTGGCAACCTTTACCTAATTCCTTCAAAGCCTTCCCTGTAAACTGTCCCCCCATTGGTAATCAGCCTTTGGGGGATGTCCTCATGAAGAAACGGAATCGTTTGCTGCCTCGCCTTCTGGCAATCGGCATTGCCTCACTCATCCTTGCCACATCGGGCATTACGGCTCATGCCCAAGGCCCAACAGAAGCAGGTGCAACCCAAGCTGCCGTGGATACGGTGTGGGTCTTGTTGACGGGGTTCCTCGTCTTTTTCATGCAGACTGGCTTCGCCATGCTGGAAACCGGCTTGATCCGGCGTACTGCTGCTGTGAACGCGCTGCTTGAAAACTTCATTGACGCAGCAGTCACGGCCGTCGCCTTTTGGGCCGTTGGCTTTGGCATCGCCTTTGGCACCTCCTCTGGGGGGTTGTTTGGCACCGATAACTTCTTCCTGAGCGGGGCCATGTCCTTCAGCGACGGCGCGGTGAGCTACGCCAAGTTTGGGGCATACCCCAACCTTGATGTCCTGACCTTTTTCTTCTTCCAGTTCGCCTTCGCCGCTACTGCCAGCACCATCACGACAGGGGCGATGGCAGAACGCACCGACTTTGTGGGCGACTTGATCTACAGCGCGATCATGGGCGCGATCAGCTACCCGGTGATTGTGCACTGGGTGTGGGGCGGTGGCTGGCTGGCTCAGCAGGGCTTCCATGACTTCGCCGGCAGCACTGTGGTGCATACCGTCGGCGGGATCACGGCCATCGTTGGCGCGGCCATGCTTGGCCCCCGCAAGTTCCGTTGGGGCAAGGATGGCAAATGGCAGCCTCTGCCTCCGGCACACAATCTGGGTCTGGCCACCATCGGCACCATGATCCTGTGGTTTGGTTGGTTCGGCTTTAATCCGGGTTCGACTCTGGGCACAGGCAACACGGGACTGATCGGTCTGGTGACGTTGAATACCACCCTCGGC
Organism: Anaerolinea sp.; assembly: GCA_014879835.1. Lineage (GTDB taxonomy): Bacteria > Chloroflexota > Anaerolineae > Aggregatilineales > UBA2796 > UBA2796. The sequence goes on along the minus strand of JACSRJ010000263.1, from coordinate 10,145 downwards.
GCGGCTGGCGGTACCCTCTCGTGCATGTTCCTTCAGTATTTGCGCTCCAAGAAATGGGACTTGGTTTATTCCCTGAACGGCTCCTTGGCGGGTCTGGTAGCCATCACTGCGGGCTGCGCCTTTGTGGCCCCGTGGGCCGCAATCCTGATCGGTCTGGTAGGCGGCATCTTGGTCGTACTCGCCGCTGACTTCATCGAACGCATCCGCATTGATGACCCCGTAGGCGCGTTTGCAGTACATGGCGCCTGCGGTATCTGGGGCACCCTCGCCATCGGCCTGTTTGGGCAGCCCGGCCTGACCTTCGCCCCTGCTGGGGTGGATGTAGCCACTCGCGCTGGTTTGTTCTTGGGCGGCGGCGCTAACCTTTTGGTGGTGCAGCTCATTGGCTCACTGGCAACCATTGCCTTCACCGCGGTCTTTGCTGTGATCATGTTTGGGGCCCTGAAGGCCATTGGGCGTCTGCACGTGAGCAAAATCGTGGATGATGTCAATGTGTTCATCGATGACTTTGAACACGGCGCAGCCATCCTGCCCGACATTCGCCCTGCGGCATCGGTTGAGGCAGGACATGCAGCAGCTTCAGGGAAGGTGGCTGCGGCACCAGCTTCTGGCGACTAGCCCCCCATTGGTATAAAATAACAAAAGGATCAGTTAGGCGGAGATGCCCTCTCCGCCTTCTGCATTCCCGCCATAGGACGGATCTTTTTAACGAGAACACACATGAATCTAGCGCTGATCAGTGCAATACCTTTTGCACTCACACTGGTTCTACTCGTCACTGCCACACGAGTACCCAAAGCGATCCTAGTCTGGGGAATAACCCTCATGGTGGCACTGCTTTTTGGCGCGTTGGTTGGCTATGTGGATGCAACCCGCTCCGGTGAAGCCTTGACCTTCTCCATCCCATGGATCACTTCGCTCAAACTCTCCTATTCGATTTATCTTGATAGCCTCGCTCTGCTCTTTGCTCTTCTGGTGACGGGGATCGGAGCCTTGATCGCCCTCTATGCGGGTTACTACTTTGAAAAGAGCACCGATCTGATCCGCTTTTACCAACTGCTCCTGATCTTCACGGGGGGCATGTTGGGTTTGGTGATGGCAGGTAACCTCTTTACCCTCTTTATCGGGTGGGAGATCACCAGCATCAGTTCGTTTTTCCTGATCGGCTTTAAGGGTGATAACCCCGAAGCCCGAAGAGGCGCGCTGCAAGCGTTGGTGATCACCGCTGGCGGCGGTTTAGCGCTGCTGTTAGGTCTGGCCTTGTTGGGCAGCGCCGTTGGCTCTTTTGAGTGGGTCGATATTCTCAACCAGAGGGAACTTCTCCAGCATCACCCTTTCTTTAGCGCAATCGCCATCTTTATTTTCATCGGGTGTTTCTCCAAAAGCGCACAGTTTCCGGTGCATTTCTGGCTGCCCGGTGCCATGACTGCCCCAACCCCCGCCAGCGCTTACCTTCATTCGGCGACGATGGTTAAAGCCGGAATCTACTTACTGCTTCGGCTGTATCCCGTGATGGGTGATAGCCTGATCTGGCAGAACACCCTGATCCCCATCGGTTTGATCACGATGGCCATTGGCGCGTTTTTCGCGCTGCGCAACACCGATCTGAAGGCGTGTCTGGCCTATTCCACAGTGAGTCAGTTGGGGGCATTTGTGGCCCTGATTGGACTGCCGCACGGCGAAGGGCTGGTGGCTGCCTTGGTAGGGATTGTGGCCCACGCGATGTATAAGGGTGCGTTGTTTTTGATCGCCGGAACGGTTGAACACAGCGTCGGAAGCCGCGATCTGAGCGATCTCGGCGGATTGGGCAAATCCCTTCGCCCACTTGCCCTGATCACTGTGCTTGCCGCCGCAAGTATGGCAGGGCTGCCACCCCTATTGGGTTTTGTGGCTAAAGAAGGGATGCTCGAAGCCTTCCTACATGGTTCCTCAAACTTTGCGGTGGGAGTGGTTACCCTCAGTGCCCTACTCACGGTGACCATGGCCGCTGTTTTGGTTTGGGATGTATTCTTCCGCCCCAGATCAGCAGCGCTTCAGCACCATGAAGAGGCGCACGGGCACGAACATCATCTACACCTGCCCGGTTGGGGGTTGCAGATCAGTCCAGCCGTGATGGCTGCTGGCTCTATTTTGGGCGGGCTGCTCCTCATACCTTTGATCCAACCACTGGTACAGCCCTATTTGGGCGAAAGCAGCCTCAAGCTTTGGCACGGATTCAACACCGCCTTTTTGCTCAGCCTGATCGCCGTTGGCGGGGGCTTGATGATCTTTGGGCTGCGCCGCCAGTGGCAGGGCTGGAATCTCCCGACCCTACCCAGAGGGCGCGACTTGTATGATGGGGTTATTCGCGGCGTTGAGAAGGTGGCCGATGTGCTGCTGCTCTCTCAGGGCGGCAAGCTGCGTTATTACCTCGCGGCAATCATCGTCACGGTCATCTTGTTGATGGCCACGGCAGGACTCTCCGGGCTGCACTTCGCTTCCCTAAGCATCCAAATGAACAGCAGCGCTGACTTCCTCAAAGCAACACTGCTGATCCTAACCATCGGCGCGACCTTTGCCAGCATCCTCTTTAAGCGCCATCTGATCGCAGCGCTGGCCTTGGGGGTTGCAGGCTACAGCGTGGGCGGGCTGTTCCTGCTGGAGCCAGCGCCGGATGTGGCACTGGTACAGTTTTTGGTCGAGACGATGGGTACTGTTTTGGTGATGATCATGCTGGGCAAGATCAGCGCCAACGAACGCCAGCAGGTCATCAAAAATCTGTGGGGGCAAACCCGTGCCGGTGTTTTTCGTGATGCCCTGATCGCTACGCTGGTCGGGGTGGGAGTTGGTTTATTCTCGCTGGCAGCAGTCCTGAACCGTCCCACCCGAATCAGCATCACTGAATGGCACATCAGCCATGCCGAAAAGGCCGTTGGGGCTACCGACATCGTGGCCGCCATTGTGACCGACTTCCGAGGCATGGACACGATCATCGAGATCACCGTCTTTGGGATGGCGGCTTTAGGCGTTCTGACCCTGCTCTCCACCCCGGAGCCGGGCCGCACCATCCAGTTTATGGCGGGGCAGGTGCTGCAGCGGCTGCGTTCACGGGGAACCGCCTCAACAGCCCCCACCGCCGCTGAAAAGGAACTGGCAGACCCTGCCATTCAGCGCGAGATCGCGGCCCTGCTGGCCGAACGCAGCGTCTCGATCCTCTCCTCACCGATGACCCGCGCTGCGGCGAACCTACTGCTGCCTTTTGCCCTGCTGGTCTCGATCTCCCATATCGCTTATGGAGCGGGTGCCCCCGGTGATGGTTTCACCGCCGGGGTGGTGAGCGGCTTAGGGATTGCAGTATGGTATGTGGTTTTTGGTTACGATCAGGCCAAACGGCGGCTGCGCTGGCTGCACCCGGTCAGGCTGATTGGGGCAGGCATTGGGCTGGCGATCCTCAATGCAGTGGTGCCCCTGCTCTTTGGTCAGCCCTTCCTTGTGACCACACAGTTCAAAGAATTGGTGCTGCCTGCCGGACTGCATTTGACCTCCACCAGCTTTTTTGAGCTGGGCATCTTTTTGACTGTACTGGGCAGCACAGCCCTGATCCTTGAAACCATTGCACACCCGCAGGAAGTGGAGGCACTGTAACGCTCATGAACGTCCTTTTTGCGATCACCACTGGAATCCTCTTTGGTCTGGGCGCATTCCAACTGCTGCGCCGTGACCTGATCAAAGCGGCCATGGGCTTTTACATTCTGTTCACCGCGATCAACCTGCTGTTTTTGGCCGTAGGGGCTTTTGACGGGGTGGTCCCAGCCTACTCCACCAGTGTGGCCGGCGGTAAAACCCCCAGCGATCCACTGGTACAAGCACTGCTGCTCACTGCCATTGTGATCAGCTTCGGCTCCTACGCGGTGCTGTTGGGGCTGATCAGCATCTCATCACGGCGTTATCGCACCGTTGATCCCGATTCCGTTGACCAACTGAAGAAGTAAGAGCGATGAATACCTTCAACAATCCACTCATTCTGGGCGCGATTTTCCTTCCCATCGGGGGGGCCGCCTTGTCGTTACTGTTGGCTCAAAACCGCACCTATCAGCACTTTATTGGACTGCTTTCCGGGATTGGTGCATGGCTTAGCACTTTGGGGGTGCTTTACTTCAACCTGACACAGGGCCCACAGGTGTATCGTTTGGGCGGGTGGGAGACTCCCTACGGGATCATCCTTGTGCCCGACCTGATCGGTTCCATCTTTGGCTTGATGGCAAGTACGGTGGTGCTGGGCGGGATCATTTATGCGCTGGGGTGTAAAGATAAGTGTGTTACCTACCCAGTCTTTATGCCCCTCTTTTTGTGCATGGCGGGCGGGCTGCACGGGGCCATGTACACCGGAGATATCTTCACCCTCTTTGTGTTCATAGAGCTGATGGTCATGTCTTCGGTGGTACTGGTCGCCATCTCGGATAACCGGCTGGGGGTGGAAGCGGCGATCAAATATCTACTGATCAGCGCTTTGGGAACCCTCTTTTTACTCGTTGGGATCGCTGCCATTTATGCGACCTTTGGCACCCTGAATCTGGCCGACATTGCCCGCAAACTGGCATCGGGGGAACGTCCCCTTCTGGCACAGGCGGCGGCGGTGATGCTCATGTGCGCCTTTTTGCTCAAAAGCGCCATTTTCCCTTTCCACTTTTGGCAGCCGGACTTCCACACCACCGCCCCAACCCCAGTTCATGCGGTGCTGTCCTCAGTGGTGGTTAAGGTAGGCATCCTCGGCTTGATCCGCCTAACCAACTTACTGTTCACTGCGGAAGCACCGTTGATCCGTTCGCTGCTGCTGGTACTGGGGCTGATCGGTATCTTCTTTGGTAGCCTTGCGGCCCTGCGCACTTATGACGCCAAACGGATGCTCGCCTATTCCACCTTTGGGCAGATCGGCTTCATCCTGCTCGGAATCGGTTGGGGAACCCCTGCGGCGCTGGTGGGGGCTGTGGTTTACGCCTTCAACCATGCCCTGATCAAATCGTCGCTGCTGATGATCACTGGTGCGATTTCGAGTCGAATGCCCACCAAAAGCGCCAAACTTGCAGATATCGGAGGGGTTGGCAAAACCTTGACGCTGGCCAATATTTTGTACCTGTTAGGGGGGCTGGCGTTGGCAGGGGTTCCGCCTCTGAACGGGTTCATCAGTAAGGTAACCCTTATTCAAGGCGGGATCGATGCTCACAGTTTCTTACCCCTGATCCTTGCTGTGGGGGCAGGCTTGATCACCCTGCTCTATATGATTCGCACATGGCAGTTGATGTTCCAGCAGCCCCCCGCACCCGAACTCAAGGTCAAACCGAAGGGTGATCAATTATTTGCGCCCTTGATGTTGATCAGCCTGTGTGTGCTGCTGGGGATTTTCGCTGCGCCGTTGGTCGATGTGGCCACCGATGCAGTAACCCAGTTGAACGACTCCCAAATCTACATCACCAGTGTGCTGGGTCATTAGTCTCCAGAGAGGAAAGGTGATCAAACGATGATTCAGAGGCTGCTTTTGTCCATACCCTTAGCCATCGCTTGGATGATGGTCACCGGATATGTGGCCATAGACTCGTTCCTAATCGGGATGCTGGTCAGTTTTCTGGTGTTAAAGCTGGTCTTTCCTAAACTCAAACCACGCACCCTCCAAGACCTCCGGTTGATAGATCGTTCGTGGGCGGCGGTTCAGTACACGGTCATTCTGGCGCGGGATGTGTTCCTTTCCGCCATAGACGTGGCCCGCCGGGTGATCGACCCTAAACTACCCATGAATCCGGGCATTGTGGCTGTGCCCACCGATTACCAAGCCGACCCAGACGATCAGATCATGGGTGATCTGATCACGGCCGTAAGCGCCCACGGGATCACCATCACCCCGGGGGAACTGGTGGTTGATTTTGATGGCAACCGCACCATGTATGTTCACTGCCTTGATGTTGAGGTTTCGTCCGCAAATGCCAGCGCCAATCAAGCAAAACGGTTGGCCCTTCTCAAGAGGATTTTTGAATGAGCGCACTCCATCCCCTTGTTCAGATCGGTATTCAGTTAGTGTTGGTAGTGCTGGTCATCCTGCTCGTCCTGAGTAGTTACCGGGTGTGGCGCGGACCTTCGCCCGCAGATCGACTTCAGGCCATTGATACCGCCAACGGTCTGTTGATCGGAATCATCATCGCCCTTTCGTTGGTGCAAGAGACAGCACTGCTCATCGATGTGGGTATCGCCCTTGCCGCACTCGGTTTTGCTGGGACACTTGCGGTTTCCCGTTATTTGTCCGAAGGGAAGGTGTTCTGATGGGCGAATTTCTTCAGGCACTGCTTCAGTGGGTAGGTTTTGGGGCGCTGGTGATAGGGGTGATCTTTTGCGCCATCGCGGTACTGGGGCTGTTTCGCCTGCCGGACGTCTATACCCGGCTCCATGCTTCAGCCAAAGTGACCACTATGGGGTTAGCGGGACTGTTGTTAGGCGCAGCCTTGATCATGCCTTCAACCGCGCCCAAGGCCATCGCTCTGACGATCTTCATGGTGATCACCTCACCAGTCTCCACCCACGCAATTGCGATGGCGGCATATCGCTCACGAGTGCCGATGGTCAGCCGACCCGGGCAAAAAGCGCGTGACGATCTGGGTGAACACCTTCAAAGTACCCTCGCAAACGGCGAAAAGACCATCTTTGATGTCTGATTTTAAAGGGCAGTTCAAGGAACTGCCCTTTGATGCCTTCTGATCTTGTGCTTGCCTGACCCACCGTGCAGGCTCTAATACTCCCGAACGAGGCGTAAGCCCCGGTTGTTGTACTGGATGCTGGGATCAAGCTGATCGCGGAAGGTGGTGCGGAAAGCGACCTCGCTCAGATTGTTCCAAGCGCCACCGCGCATCACCCGTTTAGCGCCAGTGGTACCGCCTTGGGGGTCGTTCTTGGGGCTGAGTTTGTAGTAGTCCTCATCGTACCAGTCACGCACCCATTCCCAAACATTACCGCCCATGTCCAGCGCACCTACCCACGACTTGCCTGCGGGGAGACTTCCGACCAATGCGGGTTTGCCTCCGGAATTGCCCTGAAAGACCACTCTGGAATCTACAAAGTAGTTTCCCCACGGATAAATTGAGCCTTGAGGACCTCGTGCAGCATACTCCCACTCGGCCTCAGTGGGCAGCCTTCCCCCCCACCATGCAGCAAAGGCCTGCGCTTCGTACCAACTGATGCACACCCGCGGTTGGGTCGAGGCGCCAAAGTCGTTCCCGCAGTTTTGCGGCCCAGTTCTAGAACCTTTCCATGCCCAGCCCTCAGCAGTCCAGTAGTTTCGGGTTTGATACCCCCCAGCAATCACAAAGCGTCTGTAGGAGGCATTGGTCACTTCCACTTTGCTGATCCAGAAAGATTTGGTCAGGCATACTTCATGCATTGGCTGCTGATCAGCTTTCCCGTCATTGCTGCCCATCTGGAAACAGCCCGCTGGAACCAGCACCATACTCACCCCATGGAACTCTCGCTCAATGGGTTTCCAGCCAAAGGTGCTTGCACCCGCAGGGATCAACGTTGCCTGAACGGCCGCACTTTTGGGGAATGACAGAATCTCAAAGGTATCAATGAATAAAGCGTCTTTGGCCCGGTCATAGACTTCTGCGGCAGTGCTCCACTCACGTGCTATCCAGTTGGAGCCAATAGGCATAAGGCTGGTGTTGAGCAGATAAGTTTTTGATCCTGCCTGCCACACCTTGATCACCCCCTCACCCCGCTCGTTGACCCACATCACAAGGTAGTACCAATGATCCGGGGCAAGACGCACAGCGGCAGCCTCGTGGTATTCGGGATCAACACCCGCATTACGCCCATAAAGATAGGAGAAATGCCACAGGTTGGTACCGCCTTCTTTGTCGAAGTGCCACCCCCGAAAGTCCGTTTGCCGCCATGTGCCCGAATCAAGGGTGAAGGTAATGACGCCCGCGTTACTCACCGGTTTGAACAAATACAGGACCCCATTGGCTTTGGCGCCAAGGGTATTGGGATGAAAGATGCTGCCCCACACCTTGGGTGCAGGGTTTTGAACGGTGATCTGCCCCGGCACAAAAATGGGCTTGATTTCCCCCGCGCTATACCACCCGCGCTTGGTAATAGCCTCTTTATCATCAAAATCCTCACGCAGCAGGCGTACTGCCCCATCCTTGCCGTTCATCACCGAGGTGGGTTGTGGCATCACAGTAGGAGTCTTGGTGAAAGTGGGGGTACGCGATGGGGCTGCATCGATGGCCCGCTTCGTCTGAGTCGCATAGGCATTGGCCCGTACTGTTCGCCGATCTAATGTAGGCGTGAGTATTGGCGGAGTAGGGGTTACACTCGCATGGGCTGCCCGCTCCGTCTGAGTCGCATTTGCGTTCGCCAACTGGGTTCTCGCATTGGGCGACACCATTGAGGGGGTAAGGCTGATCGTGGGGAGAACAGTGGCAGTTTTGGAGGCCGTGACGGTCAAGGAGGGGGCGGTTGAAGCCCTCACCGATGGGGTAAACGTGCTGGTTGCCCTTGGTGTGACCGTTTGCGTGGGATTGGCGGCGATCACCGGTTCCGTCACGCTGGTATTGGTGGGGGTTATCTGTTCCCCCCCTCGCCCGATGAGCACAATCGCGCCAATCACTATCAGTGCCAGAGCGGCCATGCCGACCAGCATTGTAAACCCCCGTCCCCCGCGCCGGGAGGCATCCCGTGACGCGCTTTTGGGCAGGTCAACACTTGTTTCCAGTGCGCTTAGTGGGGTGATCGGAGGTAAGGAGGTAGGGGGTACGGTTGCTTCCTGAGCATTCTCAGTAGGCGGGGTACCCGTCATCCCTTCCCGGAAAGCTGCCGCAAATGCCCCTGCGCTTTGGTACCGCTGATCAGGCTGTTTGGACATCGCTTTGATCAGCACTTTTTCAAGGCTGGCAGGCAGATCTGCACGCAGGTTGTGCAGCGGTGGCGGCGGTTCATTCAGATGCTGGTACATGAGGGTGGCAGGGGTATCCCCAGTAAAGGGAACCCGCCCTGTGAGCATCTCATAAACCATGCCCGCCAATGCATAAAGATCGGTGCGAGCATCGATCTGCTGTCCGTACCACTGTTCTGGAGCCATATAACCGGGAGTCCCCATGGCCATCCCTCCGGCGGTGAGGGCGGTAGAATCCCCACTGATCAGTTTTGCGATCCCAAAGTCCGTCAGGAAAGTATTATCGCTGGTGTCCAGAAGTACATTTTGGGGCTTGAGATCACGGTGGATGATTCCTTTACCGTGGGCATGATCCAGCGCTTCGGAAATCTGATCGAGGTATCTTGCCACCTGTTGGGCGCTAAGCTGACCAGCCCGAATTTTGTGGGCGAGACTGCCCCCACTCTTCAGTTCCATCACCAAATAAAGGAGATCATCCTCGCGTCCAAAATCATGGATTTTGAGGATATGAGGATGATCAAGGGCGGCGATAGTCATCGCCTCGCGTTCAAAACGGCGCACAAACTCAGGGTTACGCGCCAGCTTGGACTCGATAATCTTGATCGCCACGTCACGCCGAACACTGGTCTGGTATGCCCGAAAGACGGTTGCCATACCACCTTCGCCCAGTACCCCAGTGATCTCATACTGTCCTAACTTACGCCCAATAAGCTCGTTCATGCGAGGATAACCTTTTTGATCAGAGTCTGATCCTGTGTATCCCGAAACCGAAATCAAGCCATCGATGGTGCCCTCAGCCACGTTCTGCTGCGTTTTTTCAGTGTGTGAGGGCGAATATGGTGGAAAATTACCCACCATACACCCCACTCAACCTTTTCATTATAGGACGAACGGTTGATGATCAAAAGTGAAATCTATCACGAATAGTTGATTATGTTAGATTGGGATAGGGGTTTCCTTGTACGAAGATGGTGGAGAATTGAGGGAGAGATAGAGAAGAGGATCAGCTCAGACAGGGTCAAGTTGACCACACATTATGTCTCAACATCCGTATTTAGACAGGCGGCACAAGCATCAGAAACACCTGCCCAATACGCCTCATTGTCAGGCTAGTCCAGCCCTTGACAGATGTGTCAAAACTGCTACAATCGCAGCAATAGTAAGTGCCTGTAGCTCAGTGGATAGAGCGCTTGCCTACGGAGCAAGATGCCGGGGGTTCGAATCCCTCCAG
>JACSRJ010000160.1 GCA_014879835.1 Anaerolinea sp. | reverse complement strand
TGCAGGTCAAACGCCTTCGCGCTGGTTGGAAAAACGACTATCTCCTTAAAATCCTATCGGGTTAGAACGTCATTGCCCTGAACCTATCCAGCCGAATTCAGGCGCTCCAGCGCATTCGTGGTAAACTATCGAACGAGCGAATGGCGTGGCAGGAACGATCCCGAGGAAAAACATGCCGGAACTGGATGCAGACCTGATTGAAACCTTGGCCCAGATTATCAGTCCTTTGGTTCGGACCACCGATGATCAACAGGCACTGGTGACAGCCGCTTTTGGGGCATCCCATGAACTGTTGAATGATCTTACCTTCGGGGGCAGCGCCCAAACCTTCATTCGACTGGCCCTTCAGGCCGCAAACCGCTACGACGATGATTCAGGGGTGTGGCGCATTGTTGAAGGGGCGCTCAAGGATGATCGCCTCAGTGAGGCCCAGCGTAAGCAGCTACGTGCCCTCAAACCCTTGGTGAATCCACTGGCAGCCCCGGAAATGGTCACCTCGGAACAGATGGGTGAAATGCTTCGGGACGCACAATCATTTCTGAATGAGGGCAGCTATGCCGCTGCTGCTGAGACCCTGAAACAGCTTCAATCCGCAGGCTTTCAATCCGACCTGATCGATTTGGGGGCCCTGCTTCAGAAAGCGGAGCAAAAACGTCAAGCAAGTGTGAAGTATCATGAGATCAACCTTGCCCTAAGCGCCGGCACCCCGTTGGAAAAAGTCAAAGAAGCATGGCAGGCTTTTCGCTCCCAGCAGGGGGATTTTCCTGATCTGCTGAATCTCGAAGGGCGCATCAAGGCTGCCATTTTAGGCGGCGTGGTGCTGCCTATCAATGTGCCCCTGCTTGAATTTTTGCCCATCCCTGAAGGGCGGGTGTTGCTGGAAAAAGGGCGGGTAGGCACCACCTACAGTCCGCTCCCAATTGGAAATTTCTCTACCGCTGCTTTCCAGATCAGCAAGTATCTGGTGACCAACGCTCAATTTGACGAGTTTGTAAACGCCCCAGATGGTTATCGGATGGCAAGTTGGTGGAACTATTCAGCAGAGGCAAAAGCATGGCGGACACAGCACCCTAACCCGGAACCCACGGCGTTCGCCGGAACCAAACTGCCTCGCACCAATGTCACATGGTATGAAGCAGTCGCCTTTTGCCAGTGGCTTACCCATCGGGTGAATGATCTTGGGGTTGAGATTCGTCTGCCCACCGAACCCGAATGGCAGTTTGCAGCGCAGGGTGAGCGCGCTTTGATTTACCCCTTTGGCTCTGTGTTTGACAAAGCCCGATGCAACACCAGCGAGAGCGGGGAAAAGAAAGCCACCGCCGTAGATCGTTACCGAGGCACGGATTCCCAACCGCGGGGGGAAAGCCCTTTTAAAACGCTTGATATGGCGGGCAACGTGTGGGAGTGGTGCCTTAATCCGGTGGCGATCCCGGACAGTCTCAGGTTAGAGGGAACAGCCGAACGGGCTATTCGAGGGGGATCGTTTTTTGACCCAGCGGAAATGGCTCGCTGCGCAAGGCGCGCCAGTTCATCACCGGATCGGACGGTCAAAACGATTGGCTTTCGTTTGGCTCTCTTCCGCTCTGAGTGAACTGGAAAGAACCTCGACTTCACCCCATAAAACGGAAAAGTCCCCTTGCGGGGACTCTTCCGTTGATGTACCGGGACGATGCTTCGATGATACAGCAATGTTGAAGGATGGTGTTACAGTGCGTGTACTACGATTTTCAATGTAAGCAGCGACGGGTTAGCAGTGATGCAACTTTGGGTCAGGTGTGTTTGTGTTGTTGAGAGTGCAATGTGTTCCCGTTACATCTAAAACTATACAACCATTTATCTCAGATGGATAGTATAAATTCCTCAGATTTCGTGAATTTTTTCCGAAGAAAGTAAAAGGACAAGTATGCGTTGGATTGAAGTGGCCATGGAGGTTGACGGTGAAGCGGCTGAGGCGGTGGCGGAGGTCCTTCAACGATACGGACATCAGGGGGTTGCCATTGAGCAAAGTGGGTTCTATATCGAAACATGGGAGGATGAAGTACCACCGCCCAAGACCTTGATGGTGCGGGCGTATTTCCCTGAAGATGAGCGGGCCGAAGAAGCCAAACGTCAGCTTGAGGAAGCCCTCTATTATCTGGGCAAACTTTACCCGATGCCCCAGCCCCAATACAAGGTCGTTGATGAACAGGATTGGGCAGAAGCATGGAAGGTCAACTATCACCCAGTGCGCTTGGGCCGGCATATTTTGGTACGCCCGTTATGGGTCAATGATGTCCCCACCAACCCTGATGATGTGGTCATCGCCCTTGATCCGGGAATGGCCTTTGGCACCGGCACCCACCCCAGCACCCAACTAGTGCTGGAAGCTGCCGAAGACCTGCTGGAGGGTAAGCCGGGACTTTCCGTGCTCGATCTGGGCTGTGGATCGGGCATTCTAGCCATTGGCGCTGTGAAATTGGGTGCTGGCACCGTGCGCGCCGTAGATACTGACCCAATTGCAGTGCGAGTTACAGAAGAAAACGCGGCTGAAAACGGCGTTGCGGGCAAGATCAAAACCTCTCCGGGAAGCCTCGAAAGCCTACGCACTGGTGGGGAGTCCTTTGATGTAGCTTTGGTCAACATCCTTGCCAAAGTGATCATCGCCATGTGTGGGCAGGGCTTGGGCGAGGTGGTGAAATCCGGAGGGGTGGCCGTTTTTGGGGGGATCATCCTCGAACAGGCCGATGAAGTCGAAAGCGCCCTGCGCACGACGGGTTTGATTCCTTACAAACGCCGCCTTTCCAGTGATTGGGTGGTAATTGAGGCTCGTAAGCAGGCTTGACTGTGCGAGTCGGCGCAGGGGGGCTGACTCGTGAAAACGCTTGCTCTCAATCACCTGTTATTGAAGAGCAAAGATGATGCCCATCCTATGCTTCCGGGGGATCATGACGCGCCGATTCGCGGTCGATGATCTCCCATGCCCGGTCGGTGCTTTTTTGGCGATGTTGCTCAAGCGCGTCGAGGCTGTTGAGGGCTTTTTCCACTGGATGAGGCGGGGTGCGCGCTGGACGGGATCTGATCACAGCCCTTTGTTTACCGGAAGTCCGGCTCAAGAGTACCCCGATCCCCATCAGTCCTAAACTTACTACCAGCCCTCTTTTAGCGCCGTCATCCACCGGATCGTGCCAGCCGGGAACCACAAAATAGTGAACCACATTCCCGCCCGTACTCTGGGTGAGCGCGTAAAATATCGGATCAACCGCGGTGTTCACCCGCACATACACCCACAAAGATCGGTTCGACTTGAGCGCAGCGGTGGCGTAATCGCGCAGTTCGGTGTGATCACCAGATGAGCGGGGCATGGTCAGCGCCTCAACATTTTTAGCGTCCGCGATCAGGGTGTCACTGACAAAATCCGGGCGGCGGGATCGTTCACTGCCACTGATGGCGATCTGCACAAAGCAGACATTACAACGGGGATCAACTGGGGTAGAATTGCCGCAAATACACTGCCCTTGATCATTATTGTTGGGCAGTCTCAGATCGTCGGACAAAATGTCCTCGCCCAAACGCCCTTTCTGGGCGATAGAGGCGGTAAGATCTACCGGACGCGATGAGTAACGCCTGCCAGTAGGATTCGGGGCAGTAAAGTTCAAGAGCAAAATGACACACAGCCACGCCCCCAAACCTCCCACGATCAGAAATGCTCGTCCCAAAGATTTCACGCTGGATACCCCTTTCCCCATTCACCCCGCCAGCACCCTTTGTAGGTCAATCCGGGTGAGTGTGATTTTAGCCGATGTGATTTTACAGGGCGGATTGCGACGATCAAATGCATGTGAGGCACAACTCACCTTCATCGCAATACGTACAGCGTATAGATAACGATACCATTTTAACGCTTGCAGATACCAAGGGAATGATTCTCATGTCTCAGATCACCTGTCCAAACTGCAACACACCCATCAAGGCTGAGCATATCAACGTTCACAAATTGGTTGCAGTATGCCCCAAGTGCAGCCGTGTTTTTAGTATTGAACCGCAGATCGGTGGCGCGGTCAATTACCTCAGTAAACATGATAAAGTCAAACGCCCGGAGATTTTTGAAGTAGAAGAGAGCCACGACCGGTTTCAGGTATCTTATCCGTGGCGCAAGGGTGCGGATCGCTGGCTGATGGTGGTGTTAGGTATATTCTTATTCATCCCCGGTGTGCTTTTCAGCCTGATCGGGTTTTCGGATGCGGCACCCGTCCCACTCCAATTGTTAGGGGTGGCGTTTGTTCTAAGCGCGTTGTACATCGCTTTGATCACTTGGAGCAACCGAAGCATCCTCAGCTTGAACCAAGATGATCTCCAAGTGGTGGGCACCCCGCTTTATTTTCCGTTGGTCAACCATCACTGCAAACTCTCTGAGATCGAACGCTTCAAAACAGTACCCACCGGACTCAACACTGATCCAGAGCAGGATTTGCACACTGTCTTCGCCTACAAGCGGAAGGGGGGGCGGGTTCGGTTAATGGCAGGCTTGAGCTTTGATCAGGCCCTGTATGTGGCCCAGCAGTTGAACTACTACCTTGAGCAGGCAGAGCGTGAATCAATACTGGATGAGGCCGAAGGCGAAACCCTTGAGGTGACTTCCACCCCCTCGATTCGACTGGAAGCGGATGGTGAAATTGCCCCGCTTTCGGATGAAATCCCCCCTCAACAGATAGCTAGGCAAAGCCGCTGAATCCACAGCCTTAGAAGCTGTTTGAGATGGAGGGTGAGGGTAGAAGGTAGTCGCTCAATCAACCCAAGAAACGTTCTAACTGGCTTGGAGCGGGTATGGTCAACGTCCTGCGATGGTACAGGGTGTGTTGTGTCGGTCACCGCCGCTCGCACACTCTCTTATCGCCGTCTCCATCCAGTTTGAAGATGTCACTTCCCGTTTGTTGCCAACAGTAGTTGAAACAGGCTTGTGCAGCCTCTGGCGTGGTGAAGTCGCTGCAATCCAAGTCTGGCCCGTTACAGTTGCAGGCTGGACTGAGCGGAACGCTTGTTGCGCGTGGTTTGGAGATGGCGCGAGGGGTGCTTGTTTTACTCTCAACCACCGGTGTAACTACCGCAAGTTTATCCAGCCTACCAGACACAATCTTTATATGTTGAGAATCGGTCGTCAACCAAGCAGGCTTTCCCCAATACAAAAAATAACCCCAGTACCGATCTCTGCTGATTCCTGAAAGCACGATCTTCCCCCCAGCCTTAATCTCACCGATGATCGGATATTTTGATCCGGGACCGGATCGAACTGCAACTGCCGAAACTGCCTCGATCTTGACTTCGGTTGACTCTGCCTTTGTAGCTGTGATCTGGACTATCAATAAGGGGGCGGAAGCTGATGGGTTCTGGGATAAATTGTTCACATTTTTTGCCAGCGGAGGGCTTTGCCAACCCGATGGGAGTGATTGCGATCCGCGATGACCACTGGGAGCAGCTATAATCAGGATACCCCCCAAGATGAGGGAGTAAATCCAGTTTTGTCGTCCCACCTGACCCAATGCTCTGTTTTGATTCCCTAAGTGGCGCACTTTTTACCCCTTTCTTAGCAGCAATTTTAATCCCAATATATTACCCCAAACTGCGGGTAAAGATGGTGAGTCACCTAAATTCAGTCACTCCCCGGCGAGCTTTTCCAAACCAGCCCGATCAATGATCACATATTTGCGCCCTTCACGACGCACCAACCCCAGATCGTAAAGCTGGCGAAGGGCCCGCCCCAAGACCTCGCGGGAAGTGCCTAATACGGACGCGATCTCGTCCTGCGAAAGACTGTCGAGAGGGATGTTGGCCTCGCCTTCAAAGCCACCCCGATGGAGCAGCAGGCGGGCTAAGCGGCTGGGTACGGTGCGAAAGCTGAGATCATCAGAGCGAGCCATCATTTCGCGGTTTTGCAGGGTCAGGATACGCACACAGGCAAGCATCAGATCGGTGTCGTTGGCAAGGACGCTGATAAGTGCCTCGCGGGGGAGCCAGCCGATCTGGGTTTCACCCACGGCCTCCGCGCTGGTGGGGTTGGGGCGTCCATCCAATGCTGCGATCAGGTTGCAGGTGGCATAGGGGCGCACATAGGTATGCACATGCACTCGGCCATCCTCCAGCATCCGGTAAATACGCACCAACCCACTAACCACAATGCACAACCCCATAGGACGGTGTCCCTCTAGGAAAAGGGGCTGCTGCTTGTGATAGGTGCGGCACTGAATGTCCTCATCGATCAGATGTTGGCTCTGGGCAGAGGCGCGAATGAACAAGGGTACTCGCGCTACCCATTTGTTTTTGAGATCACAGGCCATAACTGCTTCAAGCAGATGAGGGCATTTTGCGCCTCACCTTGATCCTCGCTAGAATAGCATTTTTATCATGAGATGATGATACCATGTTTGACGCTTTCGGAATCCATCTTGGGCCGCTCTACATTCGTTTTTATGCACTGTGTCTGATCGGGGGAATGCTGGCGGGGCTGTGGCTCACCGCGCGGCAGGCCAAGGCACACGGGCTCGACACCGAACATATTTGGAATGGCTTCTTGTGGGCGCTGATCCCCGGCCTGATCGGGGCGCGGTTGTACCATGTCCTCACCCCTTCCCCTGCTTCCGGGCTGACCACCCAATACTATTTGGAAAATCCCCTTCAAATATTGGCGATCTGGAATGGGGGCTTGGGTATCTATGGTGCGATCCTTGGCGGGGCGTTGGGGATCGTCCTTTATGGACTGCGTCACAAACAGCCCATCTTGCGTTGGTTGGATGTGATCGTGCCGGGGATGGCTTTGGGTCAGGCTATTGGGCGCTGGGGCAATTTCATCAATCAAGAACTGTACGGTGCACCCACCGATCTGCCATGGGCGATCACCATTCGTCCAGAAAACCGTCTGCCCGGTTACACTGAGTTTGAGCGCTTTCACCCTTTATTTTTGTATGAATCCCTGTGGAGTCTGGGGGCGTGTTTGCTGCTCCTGTATCTGGATCGGCGCTTTGGGAATCGCTTACGTCCGGGGGCGCTGCTCACGCTTTATGTGATGTCCTATGCGGCCATTCGCTTTTTGCTTGATTTTGTGCGTTTAGACAGCCATACGTTGGGGGGCAGCCTAACTACCGCCCAGATCGTCTCACTGAGCGCTTTGGGGGTCGCCGGGATCATCCTGTTCTTTCTTCAGCGAGGCGGCAAAGGAACTCAGAGCGCCTAAACTGGCGATGATCTCAAGACGG
Organism: Anaerolinea sp.; assembly: GCA_014879835.1. Classification (GTDB taxonomy): domain Bacteria; phylum Chloroflexota; class Anaerolineae; order Aggregatilineales; family UBA2796; genus UBA2796. The sequence goes on along the minus strand of JACSRJ010000160.1, from coordinate 10,314 downwards.
CGGCTGAAACGGTGGGCAGCCGGATGCTTTTACCTCGGCTGTTTTGCGCCCTTTGGTTACAGCTTTTTAATCGGGTGGATCATGGTCGATCTAATCCGCCGACGCCTGTGCCGTCGGGAGTAAAGGCTTCACTTGAGGACGGTGCCCTTCATGCAACCTGAACATTGCGCGGGATTGTTCCCGTTGGCACAATGTACCCGCTAGAAGTATCCGGTTGAACCGCCACCATTCATTTCAGTAGGAGATCCTATGTATCATATCCTCATTCCTGATAACCTCGATAAAGCAGGACTCAATATGCTCAGCGCTGCGCCTGAGGTGACCGTACAAGCAGCCGCTAAAATGAGCCGCGACGAGGTTCTGAGCGCCATTCCCAATGCCCAAGCATTGATCATCCGCAGTGCCACCACCGTTGACCGTGCCATGTTGGAAGCTGCGCCTCATCTCAAAGTAGTCGGGCGAGCGGGTGTAGGTGTTGACAATGTTGATCTCAAGGCTGCAACCGACCGCGGGGTGATTGTGATGAATGCCCCCGACGGCAACACCAATGCCACCGCTGAACTTGCCTTTGGCTTGATGCTGGCGCTGGCCCGTCACATCCCGGCTGCAAGTGGTCTGATGCATGTTGGCAAATGGGAGAAAAAGGCCTTTATGGGGGTGGAGTTAAAAGGCAAGACCCTTGGGCTGGTTGGCTTTGGACGGGTAGGCAAGGCGGTTGCTAAACGTGCCCTCGCCTTTGAGATGAGCGTGATCGCTTATGACCCCTTCATGCCCGCTGATGCAGGTGCAGAGATGGGCGTGCCCTTGGTGAGCCTTGATGAGCTTTATGCCCACGCCGACTTTATCTCCCTGCACGCTGTAGGGACAGGCGATAACAAGGGCATGATTGGGGCGGAGGCTTTCGCCAAGATGAAAAAAGGGGTGCGCATTATCAATGACTCACGCGGCTCCCTGATCAACGAGGCAGCATTGGCAGAAGCACTCAAATCAGGGCAAGTGGCAGGCGCGGCCCTTGACGTGTTTAATCACGAGCCGCTGGAAGAAGGTAACCCTTTAGTGGGGCTGCCCAACGCGATCTTGACCCCGCATTTGGGCGCAAGCACCGTCGAAGCCCAAGACGCGGTCGCGGTGCAGATCGTGGAGAATGTACTGGGGGCGCTCTTCAGGGGCGAGTACCGGAATGTGGTTAATCCTGATGTGTTGAAGAAGGGCTGAGCGGCTGCCCTCATCCCCCTTTCCCGGTCCTTTTAGGAGGGTGCCAAGAACCCCTCAAACTGCCCCTTTCGTTAAAAACCTACCCTTGTTAGCTCTCCCGGCCCCACAGCGGCGGTCGGGGGGGGAGGGTAAGCCCAGTAACAAATACCTTTCTCAAACGGGTTTTGAGACAGATGAGCACATGAGGCAGCCTTATCCAAGAATTAAGGAGAAAGCTGTCGTGTCGTTTACGATAGTGACCTTTTTCAGCCCATTTACCCCTTGGTTTCTGATTTTGCACGCGGGCCGTGGAAGCTCACCCGAAGCCGGATGGAACCGCCTTTCGCTGAGGGCAGTTCGGCCAATCGTGGCGGTTTTCCCGGTGGCACAAACCATACGATCTGCTCATCGACTGTGAACAGCGGAATCCGATCCCGCCACACTGGGCGCACCTTGAGGTTGGTCAGGGTATCACTGAGTTTCTGAGAATGTCCCTCTAAGCCCTGCGGGCAAAAACGATCTCCCGGATGAAAAGTGCGCAGTCCCAACCGCGACTCTAAAGGCAGGGTGAGATCAGTCATCAGGGGATCAAGGGGAGGGGCTGAATCGGCTTTGAGGACTTCAAGGCGTACTCTCCAGTCCGATTCAGGCAGGGGGTACTCACCCGGTGCAGGCAAATCCAACCGCGAACCAGCGCCCATCGAAGGGAATGCGGCAGGGTACAGGGCTGGATCAAAGATGGTGATCTGCCCTTCACGCTGTCCGATGCGCAGCCCACCGCTTAAGTCTTGCTCCCCATTTTTACCCCGGATGATCCAGCTGCGTATTTGCCCCAAGCGCGCAAAAGAGAGTTCGACCTCTGGGCGCACCGCTTCCGCGGCCCGACGCAGACTCAGCGCTGCCCCCGCTGGCGGAGAAGTGAGGAATGCCTCACGCGAGATCGAAGCGCCCTCAAAGGTCATGTGTACTGGCGGGGCCAGCGTTATCAGCGCTGCATAGTCATCACAAGCGGTCTCAGCAAGACGGGCGAGGGCGCTTTTGACCTCTGGATTAAGAGTCTCCATCAAGGGCAGAATCTCGTGTCGGATGCGGTTGCGGGTGTAACGGGTGTCTTCGTTGCTGGGATCATAACGCGGCTCGATCTGATGATCATAGGCATATGCACTAATCTGGGCCCGCGAAAGGCTCAAAAAAGGCCGAATCAGGGTCAGATCAGACCGATTCGTTTCGGGCACGGAAGTGCGGGGCAGCATTCCCCGCAGTCCGTCTAAGCCCGTACCCCGAATCAAGCGCATCAACACCGTCTCAGCTTGATCATCTTGATGATGGGCCACCGCGATGGTCTTGGCCTCCACCTCATCGGCTGTGGCAGCCAAAAACCGATAACGGGCCCGCCGCGCCGCCGCCTCAAGATTTAGTCGCCATGCTTGAGCGCGTGCCAACACATCCTCGGAACCTGAGATCACGGGCACACCCCATGCTTGGCCAATGGTCTGGACTGCGATCAGGTCAGACTGGGATTCTTCCCCCCGAAGGCGGTGATCAAAGGTGGCCGCAAAAAGCTGTAACCCCCAACGGGGTGCAAGCCGGATCATCACATGGAGCAGCACGAGGGAATCAATACCCCCGGAGACGCCGACGATCAGCGGGCCGGGGGCAAACATGGCATGGGTTTGAGCATAAGCGCCTACCCGCGCAAGGATCGAGTCAGAGGCGAGCGACATGCTCAAAGGGTATAAAACCCGCTAATCCAACAAGCTCTGTTTGATGCGGTCGAGCGCCTTGGTACGGTCTTTTTTGCGCTTCAAACGCCAGTTCAGCAGGCTGGCATCATAGGTCTTGCGCACTTGCAACCCTGCACCTACGGCCAATCCTCCAGCCACTGTCGAAATGCCCAAATAGAGCATCGGAATTGCCCCGGCAAAGAATCCAATAAAAACCATGCCTGCCATGACCAAACTCCATACCCCGGTACTTACGCCTACCAGCAGGTTTTCCACAATTAGGCTCACCCGTCCGCGGTTATCATCAGGGATCAAAGTGAGCAGCGCTTTTCGGGCGGAGAGATACACTGTGTCCCGGATGAGTTTCATGAGCCAGATGCCCAACCAAGAGAGCGGAAACAGCGGTGAGAGCAAAAAACTAAAGGAAATGCCCAAGAGGGCAATCGGGTAGATTAATAGAGCGTTGGGCAGTGAAAGGCGAGTCAGCAGGCGGTTGCTGATCACTGCTTGGACAATCAGGGCAGAGCAGGTCAGGACGAAGCGATAGAGGCTGTAAAAACGCTGATAAGCTACGGGGTCAGTGATCGCCGCGGCTGAGGAACTGAGGAAATGATACTCAATGACCGTGTCGCAGATCATGATTGGGATCACCCCCAAAAACAGGAACCGAAAGGCCGGAATTTCGGTGATGAACTCAAGCGAGTCCTTCCAGCGTTTGGTTTCGGTGGGGATTCGCACCGGGTTGGGGGTGGTCTGATAACCCTTGCGACGCAGATAACCAAGTCCAAAGAAGGCCAGACCGTACAAGGCTGCGTTTAGAACCAGCAACCATGGCGTAAAGGGACTGGTACTGGGTGAAAGGGCAGCAGTCAGGATTCCCAACAATTCGCCAGCCAAACCAAAGGCCGAAAGAATGGGGAACAATTGGCGGGTGCGGGTAACATTAAAGAAATCGCTGGCCATGACCCAGAACAGCACCGGAAACCACAGCCACTGTTGATCGGAGATCAGATACAGCACCCCATAACGGAGCCAATCCGGGCCTTCCACAAAAAAGAGAAGCCGTAGAAGCAGAAATAGAACCGCAAAGGCCATGACCACACGGCGCATGGTGCGCATCCGGTCGGGTTGATCCATAAGGCGGCTTTGTACCCCTGCGAGGGCCACGACCGCCAAATTGGCGATCACCCATAACCACAGGACCTCTCTCACCCCGACCTGCCCGATGAAGCCACTGACAGAGACGATCCCTGAAAGCTGTGTGGCAAAAGAGTTCACGGCAAGGACAAAGCCCAAAGTGAGGACAACAACTGTTTCCTCACTGCGAACGCGCTTGTTCCAAAATTTTAACATTGTATTCTTTTTTGCCGGCTAGGTATGCGATTCCGCACTGGACGATGGTTGTGATGACGGTTGTGACGTTGGCTGTGTTTCCGATGGCGACGATGCGGGTTTGCGCTGCCGAATGTTTTGCACCCTTGATTGGAGGTCTTTAAAGAACTCGGAATCGGTCACTTGGGAAATCTGCCGTTCCCGTTGGGCATAGTCAATCTGAATGCTTAGTTCGTGTACCTTCCGCACGAGGGTTTCTTCACGCTGGCGGACTTTTTCGGTCATACTCCGAAAGACCTGTGCCAGTACCCCAATTTCATCACTGCCGTGTTTGGCAGTGAGCTTGTCGAGCGCAATGTCATAGCGGCCTTCGCCCAATTCACGGGCGGTTTGGGTAAGATCGGTGATGGGGCGAGTCAAAGCCCCAGAGACGAGCCAGATCACAATAAATAGCACCAAAAAACTGAAACCAAAGGCCACGATTGCGGTGGACATGATGGTGCGCTGTACTGAGTAGACATAACTGGCCTCAAAATCCACCCCCATCACCCCAACAGTCTTCCCCTGACTGTTGAGGATCGGTGCGTAGGCGGAAACCCAACTCCCCCACTTATCGGTATAGGGTTCCATGTTGGTGGTTAGCTCTTTAAAACCATCAAAGAGTTTGCTGGTGTCGCTGGTATAACTTTCCAACCATTTGGTCTCCGTAGGCGACCGGGTGATGCGCAGGATGTCCCCAACCCATAGGCCTTCACGGGGGTTATCGGTCGGCTTTAGGGTATAGGGATAAGCACGCGGTTCGAGGCGGTGAATGGTGGCCAGCCAATCCTGATGGCGCGCATAACGGGGATCATTGGGGAACTCTGGTTGTTCTGCGGTGAAATCAGCGATGATCTGAAAAACATCCCCGTCCACGCCCGCAATGCCGCCTTTGAGGGTGTCGATCATATCGTCCCGAATGCGATTCATGGCGGCATCGGTGCTGTACAAATAGAACAGCACAAACACCACAACTGCAAACAGCGCAAAGACCAAGGTGAAAATCGTCAATAGGCGCAGACGCATACTGATAAAGCGCGGCTTAGGAGCGGCAGGGGTCACGCTCATGGTTGGTTCCCTTCGATGGTGCTTGGAGGTAAAAAGTCTTTTAACGACATACGCTCACCACGATAGTTGACCACACTCCCCCCATCTTCCGGAGAATATTGGGGTTCCCACAAGGGGATTTTGCCCAAGGGGGTGGTCAGAACATACTGGGGCACGGCAAATCCAGTCATAAAACCGATCAGCCCGCGCATGATCTCCTGCCCCTTTTCGATGGTGGTCATGAAGTGCGAAACCCCTACCACATTATCACAATGATACAAATAGTAGGGCCGCACGCGAATTTTCAACAAGCCCGTGAGCAGTGCGCGCATGGTCTCCACACTGTCATTAATGCCTTTCAACAGCACCGTCTGATTCTGCACCGGAATCCCATGTCGGAGCAGTCGATCACATGCAGCCGCAGCTTCGGGGGTGATCTCCTTAGGATGGTTAAAGTGGGTGTTTAACCAGATCGGGTGGTATTTTTCGAGCATGGCGCATAGTTCTGGGGTGATGCGTTGGGGCAAAAACACCGGGCAGCGGCTGCCAATACGCACAATCTCTACGTGGGGAATCTGGCGTAAGCGTGAGATGATGCGCTCCAAACGGGTGTCAGAGAGGTAAAGTGGATCGCCGCCGGTAAGCAGCACATCTCGAATTTCAGGATGACTCTCGATATAGGCGAAGTCAGCATCCCATCCTGCCGAGGCCGCATCCCCAAAATAAGTACCTTCAGTATCGCTGGTATGATACTTGCGGGTGCAGTGACGGCAGTAGACGGGGCACAGGTCGGTGACGAGGATGATCACCCGGTCAGGGTATTTATGCACCACCCGGTTGGTTTTACGGTAGATTGTGTCACCTACAGGATCGTTGTCTGAGTTAGGGAATACAACCAACTCCTGAAGGGCGGGCATCGACTGAAGCCGTACTGGGCAGTTGGGGTCATCCCGATCCATCAATGAAGCATAGTAGGGGGTGATGCTCAATTGGTAACGGTCGGCACAAGCTGCAACTGCCGCCTCCTCTTCAGGGGTCAGGTTTACCCACTGCCGCAGCCCCTCTAGGGTGGTAATGCGGTGCTGGATTTGAGAGCGCCAATCTGACCAGACCAGCGTTGATTGAGGAGCGGACGTTGTGGTTGACATGAGAATAGACGTCCCGTTGCAATTGTAGATAACTCTGATTATACGAATTTAGCACACAAAATCAATCAAAGTGAGGGGCAGGTAAAGCCTCAGAGCCTTCGAGAGCCTTGTGACTTTTCGCCCCACATGCTGAAATTCGTAAAAGGTTGAATTTTTCGTGAATTTGCTAGAATCGTGAACTGCGTTACGCACTGAAATGTAGGGATCATGGATGATTTGATGGCCTCAACCTCAACCCCGCCACTCAACAACCCCACTGCTGTACTGCGCCGCCTTACTGCCGGCACCATGCTCGGACTTGGGCGCATCCTAGGGGGGTTGGGAATTCACCCTAATACCTTAACGCTTTTAGGGTTTGGTGGGGTAATTGGGGTAACGATCCTGATTGCCGGTGGCGCATTTCGGGAAGCCGGGTTTGCGCTAATCTTGATCGCCCCGCTGGATGCGCTTGATGGCGCAGTGGCACGGGCTACTCAACGAGTCTCAACATTTGGGGCGCTCTTGGATTCGACCCTTGATCGTATCGCTGATGGGCTGTTATGCGCCGGGTTAGGGATATACTGCGCCGGGCAGGGGCAGCTTGTGGGGGTGATGCTGGCCTTTGCGGCACTCATGGGGGCTTTTTCAGTAAGTTACGTGCGGGCGCGGGCCGAAGGGCTTGCCCTCGGTTCGATCAAAGACGGTTTTTTTGATCGGGTGATGCGCACTTTAGTGTTCATCGCAGCACTGCTCACAGGCTGGATCATGGTAGGACTGCTCATTCTCGCTATAGGCACCAATCTGACAGCCCTTCACCGCCTGTGGATCGCGCATCAACTGGCTCAGGAATCACAATCATGAACGTCCTTCCAGAAGGTTTATTGATCGGGCCGATTTTGGTACGTTGGTACGGGCTTCTGGTATGCCTTGGGGTTTTTGTTGGGTTGATCGCTGCGTCCCGCTTTGCACAGTCCTTTCAACTTCGCCCAGACTCCGTATGGCGAGCGGCAGTTTGGGTTGTGCCGGGGATGATCCTTGGAGGACGGGCGTGGTACGTGTTATTTCCGCCGCAGTCAGCGGTATTGATTGGGCGTGATGCAGGCTGGATGATCAGCCATTTTTTTGATCTCAATCAGGGTGCTGTCGCTTTTTGGGCTGGCGGCATGGGTTATCTGGGAGCGATTTGGGGTGGGGCTATGGCCTTGTTTTGGTACGCCCGCCATCACGGTCAATCGTGGTTAAACTGGTTTGATTTAGGCGCACTAGCGCTTCCCTTAGGGGCAATGGTAGCCTACTGGGGTGTTGGTTTAGGGAGCAATCAGGGGGAATTTCACCCCGTCTGGTTCTACGAATCGCTCCTGTGTGGCGCGGTCTTTGGGGGGCTTTGGGTGCGTCAGCGTAGATCGCTAACACACCTTCACCCCGGAGAGATCAGCGCCTTGTTCTGGGTTGGGTATGGGGGAGGTCGCTTTTTCCTCGAATTTTTGCGCACCAATGTCTCACTCCTGTTCGGGGTGAACGTCTCTCAGGCGGCCTGTGCCCTTCTCGCCCTTAGTGGGTGGGCGTGGTGGCGTCGGCTGCGGTCGGGATCGCCATCATCGGCTGTTCATGCCGATAAGTGACCATGCCCGCTTTGCCCCCCTTGATCTTGCGCACATGGCGGCGTTCAGTCACATCCACCAAAACGCGCCCGTCTGAACGTGCGGCGCTGTAATAGGCGGCCAGATTGGCGGCCTGCTGAAGCACCCGCTGGGGGATAGGACGCCCACCGTTTTTGATGATGATATGGGCCCCCGGTACGCCCCGTGCATGAAGCCATGTGTCCTCAGGACGCCCCCGGTTGAAGGTAACCTCGTCATTTTGACGAGAATTGCGCCCTACCCAGATGATCATTCCCTCAGGCGTGTTGATTTTGAGGGGTGCTGATTTCCCTCCACGGGGGGCCGTATGATGAGGCCCACGCCAGTAACCGTTGGTTTGCAGAGCCTCCTGCACCTCCACAATTTCGGGATAGTTGGCGGCAAGATTGAGGTCGGTTTCCAACTGTTTCAGGAAGTCAAGCTCGCGTTGAGCAGCCTTCACCAGCGCGGGAACCTCCGCGGCTGCCCGCTTCGCCCGTTCATAACGATCAAAATAGGACTTGGCATTGTCAAGGGGCGACAGGGCCGGATCAAGGCTGATCACAAGCGGCGGCGCGTCAAGCTCATACTCGGCGCTGAAACTGGTTTGACCCTTTTTGATCTGGAATTGGTAAGCGAGGATGAGTTCGCCACTCATGCGCAGCCGATCCCGTTCAGATTCATCGGCTGCTTGCCGTTGTAGGGATTCCAGACGGCGCGAGATCTTTTCCAAGGCTTCCTGAAGCTGTGTCCGAATGGGCTGTTTGGCGTTCTCATAGGCTTCTTCGCCCACCGGTGCGCCGTAGTAAGCGCTGAGGGCTTCGCTGATCGATTCCTTTGCCAGCCATCCGGGGAGATGGGTGATCGGATACGCTGCAAAAGCAAGCATCATGCCCTCGCTGGAGCACACCCCCGGGGTGAACTGCTTTTTGAGGAGGGGGGTGATCAGCTCGCCTATACTTTCTAGCAGCGAACGAGCGCTCACATCTCCAGCGTGCAGACCCTCCCAACGACCCATCGCCCGGAAGATCGCCTCTTTGGCAAGAAGGGGCGAAAAGCCCAGAAGTTTTTCAGTGAGCAGACGCCAGCCGGGCTTTCCCGGATCAGCATCAAGCATTTGGGTAAGCATCGTTAAGGTCAGGGTATGGGGCGCGATCTTGCTCGCTTGCGGCGGCGGCGGCGTATAGGGTTGGCCGGGCAAACTTACCCGCACCCGGTTTTCATGTGCCCCCACTCGGCGCATACACTCCAAAACAGTCTCGCCTTGAACCAGCAAGATGTTCCCCCGACGTTCCATTGGCTCCGCGATCAGGGTCACTTCCCCTTCGGGCCCAGAGAAATCAAGGTAGATCACCCGCTCCCACGCGGGCTGAACAGCGCGTATGAAACGCCCCCCTTCCACATAACGGCGCACCAAAAGCCCAAGTGGGGAAGGCATTTCTACCCCACGCCGTACTCGATCCGACACCAGATGCACTCTTGCGCTCTGTTGATCAGCGCTAATCAGCAGATAGTGACGTTTGTGCCCAGCATAGATCTCTAAGCCGAGGGCATCCCCACCGATCTCCAAACTGTCTTGAACTTTACCCCCAGCGATGAGGCGATTAAGTTCGTCCACCACGGCGGCAATGGTGAAAACATCGTAATTCATGGGGAAGTTACCTTCTCATCCTTTAAGCCAAACGATCAGAATCTCGATCAAAGTGGGCTGTTCTAACAGAAGCACTGCGCCTCGTGAACTGCCGGGAAAACTCACCTGCCGTACTGCACCCCGCACTTCGCGGGTGAGCAACTCCAACAGAGCGAATCCCGAAACATCATCACGGGCGGCTGCAATGAACAAGGGACGTCCGCCGTAGCTGCCGATAACCTCACCGGAGGTGACCTCAAAGGCATCCAAAACAGGACTGATCAAAAATGCGCTTCGACACATTTCAGTACTGGCACAGGCTACAAGGGCTGCATTGGCGGACTGCCCCATGCCCCCAATGCTCACCCGTGCCCGATCTACACCCGGCAGAACTGCGATTCGCTCAATCACGAGGCGCAGATCGGTGGTGAGCTTCGTGCTGTTAAAGTTCCCCCCAGATTCCCCATGCCCCCGTAAATCAACCACGACTACACTCACGCCAGCGGCATGTAGGGGTGGGATCAGAACGGTCCAATCAGCGCTGCCCCCGTCCGGTTCATGGGCCAGCAGCACTATGGGCGCGGGGCGCTGGGTCGAGGCGA
>JACSRJ010000018.1 GCA_014879835.1 Anaerolinea sp. | reverse complement strand
ATCTACCAACCCCAGCAGCGCGAGTGGTTCGCGGTTGATAAACACGTCGCGCAGGGTCAGGGCGAGGTCAATGCCCTTCAGTACTGTAGACCCACCCCATGATGGGTGGCTCAACGCCTATATCCAAGCGCTCCTGTGAAGGGTTATTCGCATTGAACCGACTACAATCCATACTTTTTCGCTCCCCGTCAGTGCCCTGTGCCTTGCCGCAGACTCTCCTGCACGTCTGATCTAGGTGGCAGGCTGTGCACCTTTCTCATCGATCCTCCTCACTTGGCGATGGCTCATCCTCTGCGGACAGAATTGCAGAGCGCTTCCATAACTTGACTGTGCCATCCCAAGCGCTTACGGCAATGGTGTCACCAGATGGGGAGAACTTCACTTGGGCAACCGCATCGGAAAACCAATCAAGCCGCCGGTGTTCCTTGCCCAACCTCAGACTCCAGAAGGATAAGGCTGTTCGCGTGCTCCTTGAGGTAACAAACTCACTATCCGGGGAAAAGTCCAGCCCACAAATTACGTCATAACTGGGAAACTGGTACAGGAGCTTCCTTGAAGGGACATCCCAGACTAATGCTGACCCGGCGCTCATCGCCAGCAAGAACTGCTTGTTGCTGGACATCATCACGCCCACCATCTCTGCTTTTCCTCCAATCCATTCATCAAGCAGATGACCGCGCTCCGTGTCCCACATGCAGACTCGTTGATAGTTTCCGGTCAGGACTTCCTTCCCGTTTGGGCAGAAACTTGCGCTGTAAGCCATGCGATCCCTTCCATAATCGCGGATAAAAGCGCCGGTTGAAGCGTCGCGCAATTTCACTGTTTCCTTACGGCTGTTGCCCAAGCCACAAGTCAGCAAGTAATCACCCTTTGGGGAAAAGTGGACTTCCCCTATGTCCTCTTCATCGGCTTCGCCTACCAGCAGTGTGCTTTTGCCTGAGATAAGGTCAATGAGAACGATGGAGCCATCCCACCCGCCAACGGCAAGGGATTGTCCATCAGGAGACAAAGCAGCTCCACGCCAACTGGCTTTTTCGCGTCGGAACGAGCGGATCAGGTTGCCCGTACTGGTTTCCCACTGGTTCACCAGTTCATCGGGACCCACCGTGAAAAGCGATTCCCCTCCCCGTGAAAAAACGAATCCGACGGGATGATCGCTATCGGGCGTCTGAACTGACCCCACCACCTGAATAGACCAGAGGGGGCGGTTTTCTACGCCTAGGATAGCTTCAACCTCCGCCTGAATGGCTAGATCCAACACCGGATTGTCCCACAGTCTGACCAGACCAGACCGAATCCAGCTTGTGTCTTGGGTTTCGTACTCAAAGAACATCTTCAAGGTTTCGAGTGCTTCCAATTGAGATTCCCGTGTGGGATAGTTCTTGGGGTTGCGCAGATCACGAAGTTTTTTTCGCATCACTAACCTCCGCAATGGGTGAATGGGTTCAGGTTCATCGCATGACCAGCCGGAGTCCTGACCCTACCAGCCAACCGTACCCTCATCGATTCGGTGGTGCATTGACGTTCAAACTCGGTTTTGCCGGAATCTCGAACAACTTGACCGTACCATCCCAACTTCCTATCGCAACTGTGGTGGACTGTGGCACAAATCTGACGCATGAGATCCACGTGGTGAACCAATTGAAGTTGATTTCCACTTCTCCTGAATTGAGGTTTCGCAGGGAGGCAATACCGTCAGCACTTGCGTAGAGAATGCTGGTATTATCCCAAGAGAACTCCGCATTACTGGGACAATCGTAGACAGGGTACCGATAGGCAAGTGTCTTAGAAGGGGTATGCCATATCAACAGAGATTCTTCGCATACGGCTAGCAGGTACTTGACCATTACTGGATACTGCCAAGTTGTCGATGAGGCACTCACCTCCAATCCACTCCTCCAGCAGATTTTCATGTTCAGCGTCCCAAAACCTGACACCGGGAATGTGTCCCGTGATGATGTCTTTACCCGTAGATGAGAATATGGCAGTGTAAGTAATTCGATCCTTGCTATATTCTCTTAGCAAGGCGCCTGTAGAAACTTCAAACAACTTGACGGTTTCATTTGAACTATCCCCCGGGCCGCACGTCAGCAAGTACTTAGATTCAGGATCGTAGGAGATTTTGGAGATTGGCTCAGGGCTTGTTTTGCCAACGAGTAAACTGCTTCGCCCTGATGTAATATCCACTAACGTAATGGTTCCGTCCAGCTTGCCAATTGTGAGTAACTGACTATCTGGCGAGACTGTTAGCGCGCTCGCTTTTTCAATCGGAAAAGTTCGTATGAGGTGCCCATTGAGGGTTTCCCATTGTTTCACAACCTCATCGGAACCTAAACTAAAAAACGACTTGCCATCAGGCAAAAACACGAACTCAATAGGTTCAATTGCATCGTTCACCTGCGTCCACCAGATCGGGCGATTATCCGCCCCCACCATCGTTTCGATCTCTTCTCTAACCAGCGGATCGAGAGCGGGATTACTCCAAAGTCTGACTAGCCCAGACCGAATCCAACCCGTGTCCTGCGTTTCATGTTCAAGGAACATCTTCAGGGTTTGGAGTGCTTCCAATTGAGATTCTTTTGAAGGGTACCTTTGGGGATCAGTCAAATCGCCAAGTCTTTCTCCCATTCTTGACCTTCCTCTTCCTTCCAAGTCCAGCCTCATTACGATAGGGATCATTGCGTTGCAGAGCAATAATGATCAGTTATTGATGATGTATTGCCCCATTATCAGTGTCTCTTGTTGTGCCAAACCTAATCATGCCTGTGTCTTATTTAGCGGCAAGCCTGAGTCCCGACTCTACGAGCCAGAAGACTATACTTCCGCCTCCAAGTCCGATTTCGCTGACCGCCTCCGTTTTGATGTTCTACCAAGACACCATCAGGGTTTGATCGTTTTGCACTAGATCAGCTTCTATGCGCTCGCTTCTGGATGCTCCAAGGGAGCGTTGCACAACCTGAAGCGCTGAAATACCTAGTTCAAACTCAATGATGACATTCGTCAGTTGTGGTTCTGAATTACGCAAGTCGGCAAAAAGGACAAGTAATGGCATGGCTTACCCCAGCAATGGCGTACCAGTACAAAGGGATTGATTTGCCATGCAGGAGGGTCATTCTGTGTTCCCCACTTCACGCTTTGCTACTTTTATCACGATGTTCCTTCCATACCACTATCTCGATTGATACTAACTCACGTGCGATTTGTTCAGCCTCAAGTCCCACGTTTTGCATTTCGAGAACAGGTGCCCGTGATGACCACCACCAACCTCGCGCAGGCCGGTGATCTACTTGCCCTCAAGACCATCTGTCAGGACATGGAGCACGCCCTCGACTTTTTGTTTGACGAGGGCCGTGGTGATCAGTTCTTTCGTTCCACCCTCATCCAGACTCTCTTTTACGGCGTTTTTTCCGCGTGGAGCGGCACGTACCCACCCCGCCGCGCTGAGGGCGCGCAGACCGCCTGCGAGGTCCCTAAGG
>JACSRJ010000261.1 GCA_014879835.1 Anaerolinea sp. | reverse complement strand
GGGCTCGGAGATGTGTATAAGAGACAGCCCCTGATCCACTCTCCTACCGTTGGGAACTGATCGGTGATAATTTTGACCGCCCGGTTCTGGTGACGGCAGCAGGGGACGACTCCCGGCGTTTGTTTGTAGTGGAGCAGGGCGGCACGATCATGATCCTCAAAGAAGGGCGGATGCTGCCTGATCCCTTTTTGGATGTGTCAACCCTGATCACCGATGATGTGATGCGCGGGGGGTATACCGAGCGAGGGCTGTTGGGGTTGGTCTTTTCCCCTGACTTCAGAAGCAGTCGGGTGTTTTATGTGAATTACGTCGATCAGCGCAACGACACGATTCTGGTTCGGATGCGGGTGAAAGACGATAACCCCGATCAGGCAGACCCCGCCAGCGCTGTGACCTTACTTACCATATCCCATCCTTTTGACAACCACAACGGGGGACATTTGGCCTTTGGCAAGGATGGTTACCTTTATATGGCACCGGGTGACGGCGGTTTTGATCCTGCGGTGGGACGGGGCGATCCTCTGAATAACAGTCAAAATACAAGTCTGCTGCTGGGCAAAATGCTGCGCCTTGATGTGAGTGACCTGAGCGCATCCAGCTACACCATCCCCCCCACCAACCCCTATGTGAACGATTCGCGCTTTAAGCCCGAAATTTGGGCATGGGGGCTGCGCAACCCGTGGCGTTTCAGTTTTGATCGTTTCACAGGCGATCTCTACATTGGCGATGTGGGCCAGTGGCAGTGGGAGGAAATCAACTTTCAGCCAGCGGGCAGCCCCGGTGGAGAAAACTACGGCTGGAAGCTCATTGAAGGGCTTGTACCTTATGAAGATGCGGTGATCGATCCTGAAACCGCCAAGACCCTGACCGCGCCCGTGTGGGTGTATGATCACAGCTTGGGCTGTTCGGTGACGGGGGGGTATGTTTACCGAGGGCGGGCGCTGCCTGCGTTGTGGGGCATGTACCTATACGGTGATTACTGCAATGGGCGGGTATGGACGCTCTATCAGAACCCGGACGGAACGTGGGTGAATACGGTCTTTATGGACACGGGCAAACAGATCACCTCCTTTGGTGAAGACGAGACAGGTGAACTGTATCTGGTGGATTACAAGGGTGGCGTCTATAAACTGATACGCAAGTAGACCGCCCTCACCCTCATCCCCCTACGCCCCCTTCTCCCACGCTCCGCGGGGCGAAGGGGGGAATCGAGACTTCGAGGGGCAAGCCCCTCTCAAACTTCCCGATCTGGGGTTTGTGGGGGACACCCCCACAAAAGTTTCTCACCCCTCTCCTAGCCGCGAAGCGGCGGTCGTGAGGGGGAAAGAGGGGTGAGGGCTGCTCACTTCACCGCATCGATCACGCTTTGTTTGTAGCGCCAGTAGCCCTCGCTCAGGCTGACTTTGAGGGTGTGAGGGTTGTCGATCCGTCGGCTTTCTAGGCGGATGCTGCGCAGTCGTGACTTGGCATAGCGCTTCACCTCGTTCAGACTTGGCTGCTGGTAGACCAGTTCGCCCTCGTGAATGATTGGGATGTGCAGGGTCTCAACCGCGTCAAAGTCATCATAAACCTTTTGCTGAAGGGGATTCTTGGGGTTGATCCCCAACACCTTTTGCCCCGGCCGGATTTCTTCGTCCGGCAGGCAGATCAGATCAGCCACAAGGAAGCCATTACGGAGCAGACGCACCACCTTTTTGAGGCCGGGATTAGTCATCTTCTCCGGCTGAGCCGAAAGTTTGATCCGAGGTTCCCACGCTTCATCGCGCTCCACTGCCACCAGTTTATAGACTCCCCCCAACGCCGACTGATCACCGCCGGTGACCAAATCCGTACCCACCCCAAAACTGAGCCGATCAATAACTGTCTCAGCGTTGATCTTGTCCACCGTCTCGCCCACCTGCAAACTGATCTCACGCAGGTAACCCTCATCGCGTACACTGCGCCGGATTTCGTTATGGATCATGGCGATCTTACGTTCATCCAGATCGTTGCTGAGGACGATTCGCATCTGGTTCAGCCCGACCCGCTCAAAAAGCACATGGGCCACAATTGACCAGTAGACCAGATCACCGGAGTCGATTCGCACCCCTCGCGCTTGCTGCCCCTGCTTCTGCATTTCTAAAGCAACCCGAATCGCGTTCTGAAGCCCTTGATAGATGTCGTAGGTATCCACCAAAAACAGGGCTGCCTGTGGGAAAATATCGGCGTAACGGTGGAAGGCCTCCAGTTCATCCGGATAAAACATGACATAACTGTGTGCGTGAGTCCCCGCAACCGGAATCCCGTAATGGAAACCGGCCAGTACGTTGCTGGTTGAATCGGCCCCACCAATGTAAGCGGCACGCGAGGCGGTGAGGGCCCCATCCACCCCTTGGGCCCGGCGCAGCCCAAACTCCATCACTGGTTTTTCTTCGGCGTTAAACTTGACATGGGCCGCTTTGGTTGCAATCAGGGTGGGGAAATTGAGCAGGTTTAGCAGGGCCGTCTCCACCAACTGCGCTTCTTCAAGGGCCGCCGTGACCCGCATCCCGTGTATGCCCGGCAGCAGCACCTCACCTTCTCGAAGGGACTCGATGCTGCCCCGAAAGCGAAACTGCTCCAGATGAGTCAGAAACTGCTCGTCAAAAATCTGGAGTCCGCCCAAATACCTCAGGTGTTCGGGGCTGAAACGCACCCGCTGGATATAATCCACCACATCCGCCAGCCCTGTATAGACCGCGTACAAGCCCCCAAAAGGGGCACTGCGATAAAAATACTCAAAAACCACCTTGCGCCGATGCTGTCCGGTTTTAAAATAGGCGGAGAGCATGGTTAACTGATAAAGATCAGTCAGTAGGGCATTGATCAGTGGGTTTTCCATGATTTTGATCCTCAAAACTGTTAGGGCATTCCGAGTAGATGATATACAATACTGGGTTAAGACCGCCGACCGCAAACGGATGATCCCTTATGGGCAAGATAAAACGTTTCGTACTGCAAGAGAATCGCCATGTTCCGCCGTTTAACCAGCCCGCCCGCGAACTGAACATTCTAAACAAGCCGCTTTGGTTGGCGCAGCGCGATGCGCTTGCCCCCTACTGCGAGATCGAAGTGCCGATTACCTCCTTTAACGAACTGCCCTCGGTTCCAGAGGAGATCATCGTTTATCGGGATAATTTGTACTTTGATGCCCCCTACGTGGAGGAATTTCTGCGCCTAGCGCGCAAATCCGCCATCCCCTGTCGGGTCGGGGTAAGAAGCACCGATAAGGCCTTCGCCACCTATGCCGTGCCCCTCTCTCGGATGATCCAGAGCGTCTCCAAAAAGTCCGATAATGGAACGCTGCGGGAAGGGCGCACCCGTGAGGAGACCGATTATTATCTGCTGGACATGTGGTACTTCCCCAGAGGTTACCAGCCGGGGACACCCGTCAGCCCCTTGTTTGTGGACAGCGGATCGGCGGAGGTGGGCTTTTACTCCGTGCCTGACTACATGGCGGATCGGGGTGATCTGACCCATCTGGTGACCAAACGGACGATCATTTCGATTGAGCATTGGGTGCATTTGTTTTTTGCCAATGTGCCTCTTGGTATCTTCTCCATTGGGCACCGTTTTGAGTACCGCCAGCAGACCAGCAACTTTTATCTGTTTAAGATTCTGCTGCGGGCGCTGATCGAACAGACACAACTGCTCTCTTGTTCAGAGTTGGTACATGTGGGGCGCAACTGCACCATCAACCCCTCGGCAGTGATTCAAGGCCCCGCCTACATTGGCGATAACTGCACCATTGGCGCGGGGGTAGTCATTCAGAACTGCTACATTGGCAACAATGTGAACATCGATCAGGGCGCACAGTTGATGTTAAGCGTGATCGGCGATGGCTGCTTTTTGCCCTTCCGGGCCTCGCTGTATCTAACGGTGTTGATGGAACACTCGATCATCGCCCAGAATACCTGTTTGCAGATGTGTGTGGTTGGGCGGGGCAGTTTCATCGGGGCAGGCTCCACCTTCACCGATTACAACCTTTTGCCCAAACCCCTTGAAGTTGAAGCCACTGATGGTAAATTTGAGCGGGTAGGGCAGCCCGTATTGGGGAGTTGTGTGGGGCACAACTGCCGTATTGGGTCAGGCATGGTGGTTTTGCCGGGGCGGATGATCGAATCCGATGTGATCCTTTTTGCCAAACCGGATCGGCGTATCGTGCGCAAAAATATCTCTTTTGAGGAGAGTGATCACCACGATCTGCGCCCGGAAATTGCGCGCCTGCACAAGCCCAAATATCCTCGGTTGGTGCAAGGTGAGGGTGAAGTGCCCTTCCTTGAAAGTTGGTAGGTTTAAGCAGAATCTGGTAAAGCCGTATCTTGAAACGTTTTTGAGAGATTGGTATATGCACGAGGTCTTATCAAGAATCATCCTAGAGGGAGACTGGCGCATCAATGAATGGGTCATTTGTGCGGATTGCCCCCCTCGCGTTAGAATCGTGGCGTATGCGTCGGACAAGTACGCAGCAACCCCCGGAGGTGAATGGTGAGCAAAGGGCGAATTCTGGTCGTTGAAGACGACGCCGACATTTCCAATATGTTGAGGATTTATTTCACCGGGCAAGGTTATGACGTCCAAGTTGCCCCGCGCGGTGGGGATGCGCTGACCATCACCCGCAAACAAGCGCCAAACCTGATCGTCTTGGACATTATGCTCCCGGATATGGACGGGTATGCGGTCTGCCGTGAGCTGCGCCAGACCACACGCACCAAACATATCCCGATCATCTTTTTGACTCAGCGTGATGAACGTTCCGACAAGATCGCAGGGCTGGAACTGGGCGCGGATGATTACATCACCAAACCCTTTGACATTGAGGAGCTAAAACTGCGGGTCAAAAATGCGATTGATCGGGTTGACCGCGAAAAGAGCATGGATCCGCGCTCCAATTTGCCCAGCAGTCGCCTCATTGAGGAACAGCTTCGGGAATTGATGCGTACCACCAACACATGGTACTACATGGATTTGAAGATCAATTTTTTTGATGCTTTCCAAGATGTCTATGGGATGCTGGCCAGCACCGAGATCATGCGCTTTGTATCGATTTTGCTGAGCGAAGTGGTTGATGAGTTTGGCACCCCGGATGACTTCATTGGGCACGCGGGCAATGATAACTTTGTGGTGATCACCTACTCACCCAAGTCACAGCAGCTCAAAGAGAAGATCACCCTGCGCTTCAACGAAGATGTCAAACAACACTACTCGTTTATTGACCGGGAACGGGGGCATATCGTCGTTGAAAGTGGTGAGACTCGGCCGTTGATGACAATGGGAGTAGGTATTGTCTCCAACGCTACCCAGCGGTTCGCGGACATCCGAGAGATTACCGAACTGGCTGCGGAAGCGCGCCGCCGTCCACAAGGCGATTCCATCGAACCCATCGAAACCTCGTGGTGATGACGGGCGCTGCCTGATCGTAAGTATCAGCGCCAAGAACATAGGGATTGGTCATGGGCTATTTCCTGCTGCTGGCTGTCGTGGGCCTGAGCCTGTTCGGGGCAGTGTATATTCTTGCGCGCCTGCGCGCTGAGAAAGATCGCTACGCTGAAAAACTGCCTGAGACGGTGGTTCAGGTCAACCTGCTTGATAATGATGATGCGGTGGTCGTTGCCGAAGGGCGCGGCAAACTTGTGTTTGCCAACCCTAAAGCCCGTACTTGGTTTGGCATGAACGGGGGCGAGCCTGACCTCGAACTGATGGCTGAGATCGTTCAGCCCAGTGATACCTTCCTAGAGCTTTTTAGCAAGGAAGGTCAGGCCTCGTTCCGAATCGCTAACCGACGGGTGGAGGCAACCTCCCATTATGTCCCGCGACCGGACGCCACCCAGATCGTGGTGATCATGCGCGAGTTGGCCACAGCCAGAACCTCGCCCGAAATGCTTGATCCCCTCGAAGCGATGAATGCTCTCAGCGAGATCGGGCAGATCGTCAGTGGCAAACCACGCCTTGATGATATGCTGGACTCCATTTTAGGGGTGATCCATGCGGTTATCCCCTTTGATGTGGGTGAGGTCACCCTCTGGGATGAAGACCTTCAGGTGATGCGTTCACGGGGGCGTTACGGCGAGAACAGCTACTTTGAGCGCTTCGACAGTACCGATGGCGTTTATCATGTGGATGACAGCTTCAGCGGCTGGATCGCCCGTTATCACCAACCCCTATTGGTGGCCGATACGGCCCTTCGCCCGGATGTCCGGCCCAAACTGACCGACTACCCCTTTAAATCCTATGTGGGGGTGCCCCTCCATGTGGGCGAGAAGTTCATCGGTGCGCTGGAACTGGGCAGCCGTACCCGAGTGGCCTTTGACCACGAAGACATGTCCCTGCTCCGCACCATTGCGGGGCAGATCGGGATCGCTATCGAAAATGCCCGCCTATACGAGAGTCAATCCGAACGGGTGGCTGAACTCTCCGGGCTTCAGCAGTTGATGAGCGCCCTCAACGCGATCAATGACCGCCGCCAGATGTTCTCGCTGCTCTCCAGCCGCATTTCAGCCCTAATGAACGTTGAGATGTGCGGCATTCTCCTGCTTCACGAGGAACAGGGCGCGTTGGTGGGACAGCTTCCCTTTCAAGGTGTGCCGGACTCCATCGCCTCCATGTATCGGATTCCGATCTCCTCCGACAGCCCGGCCTTTAACATTTTTCAGAACCGGGAAACATGGTTCTCAAACAATGTCCGCGCCGATGATCTGGTGCGTCAGGTGGGCTTATTAGGCTTGGCCGAAGCCGTCGGGGTGCGTACCACCGCTTTTGCCCGGATGTCCATCGGAGACCGTCATTTTGGGGTGGTACAGGTCGCCAACAAGCGGGATACCAGCGGCTTCAGTGAAAGTGATCTGCGGTTGTTGTCCGTGTTTGCCTCTCAGGTGGCCGTGGTGGTCGATAACGCCCGCCTGTTTGATCTGGAGCGCCGCCGCACTGAGGAATTGAGTGGGCTGTATGAGATCAGCGCCAGCGTGGGCAGGATCACCTCGTTGGGTACCCTCTACGCCCAGATCACAGCCCGCATCGCCAAACTGATGGATGTTCAGATGTGCGGCATCCTGCTCCATGATACTGAGAGCAGTGAACTGATCAGCCAACCGCCCTTTTATGGGGTGGATGATGATCTCATCCGCCACTATCGGATTCCGCTGACCCCCGGTACCGCGTTCTGGGATTTGTATCAAGCCGATCAACCGTGGATCAGCAACGAACTGCGCACAGACCCTATCCTCCGGGAGAGCAGTCTCGACAAACTGGCCATGCTCATCGGGGTGCGCCAAACCATGATCGTGCCCTTGATGATCAGCGGCCGACGGCTTGGGGTGGTGCAAATTTCCAACCGCTTACAAGGGGGCGAGTTCACCGAGAACGACGCACGGGTGCTGTCGATTTTTGCGGCACAGGCCGCCACCCTGCTGGAGAATGCTCGCCTTGAACTGGGCATGACCCGCCGGGTGGAAGAATCCGAAAGCCTGCGCCGGATCGCTCAGGTGATCGTCTCTGAAAACACCGTTGACCGGGTGATCGGGGGCGTGATCAACGAGATCATTCGCTCTGTCAATGCCGATATCGGCGCGGTGGCCCTCCTTGATCAGGCCACCGGCGCGCTCACCATCAAGCCGGAATGGACTTCCGGCATGGCCGACCTGAATATCCCCTTCACCATTGATACCTTTGCGCCGGGTTTCCAAAACAGCACGGTCTTTACGGGGCGTTCGTTCTTCAGCAACAACTTACGGAACGACCCACGCATCCTGCCCATCTACAAAGGTTTTGCCGAACGTTATGGTTTTAACGCGGCGGTGCAAGTGCCGCTTGTGGTGCAGCAGCGCAACGTGGGTGAGATGACCATCGGATCGCGCCGGGAGAATGCCTTTACCGAGGATGATCTCAGCCTTTTGGAGGCCATTGCCACCCAACTCTCGTCGGTCTTAGGGCGTGACGAGATCAGTCAGGATATGGACGATGATCTCCGGGTGCGCATTCGGGAATTGGATGCCCTCACCCGCATTTCCAACGAGATCAACCGCACCACCGAACTGGATCGTATCCTTGATGTGATCCGAACCGAGACACAACGCACCCTCTACGCGGAAAACGTCTCCATCGTCTTGATTAGACGTGTGTCCGAAGGTGAATCCGAGGGATATGCCATTGAACGGCGCATTGGGAACATGCCCATCAATGCCGGTCTTGCGCCTATCGAGCGGGTGGCGGTAGAGCAGGGCAGCCTGACCATCGTCAATAACTATGCCGAGTCTTCACTTACCCCAGAACCGCCTCAAGCCCACAACGCCATCAGTGCGCCGGTCTTTTATGGGGAGCAGATCGTCGGGGTGATCCATGTGATCAATACCGACCTGCCCGCTTACACCTTGCAGCAGCAGGACTTCGCCCGGACGATGGCTAATCAGGTCTCAGTCGCTTATGGCAATGATGCCCGCTACCGGGAACAGTTGGAGCGCGCCGAACTGCTCAAGCAGCGTACTGAACAGCTTAATCAAATTTTTGAACTGGGGCGGATGATCCGCTCCGGGGAACCGCTAGAAGCCGTTCTGGAAGCAGTCGCTTACGGCGTCCGTGAGACTGTCGGGTTCAACGTGGTCTTGATCAGCATCGTGGATAACGAGCAGAAGATCACCCGCCGCATCGCCCAAGCAGGGCTGCCCCTCTCCACGTGGGAGCAGGCCCGTAAGGTGACCCCGCCGCTCTCCAACCTTGAGCGGATCTTCCTGCCCCGCTTCCAGCTTAGTGCCTCGTACTTTGTGCCCGGTGAGGCCAGTGATACCCTCGCAGGGCTGCCCACTGTGCCCAACCCCAACCCGCCACCCCGGGGCGGCACTGGACGCTGGTTATATGAAGACCTCCTGATCGTGCCGCTTCGCAACCCCTTTGGGGAGTTGATCGGGATCATGAGTGTGGACGATCCCCGTGATGGGCAGCGTCCGGGGATGCGCGTCATTCAGGCCCTTGAAACCTTGGGCACTCAGGCTGCATACGCCATTGAGAACTTCCGTCTGGTGCAGGCCTTCCAGCGCGAGGCAGATGCGGCCCGACGTGAAGCGGATCGCCTTGAGCAGTTGTATATCGTTGCCAACGAAAGCCAGCGCCCCGCGGACTTGACCACTCGTTTGAAGGTCATTGCGGAGGGTATTCAGACAGCGGGTTGGAACAAAGTGGCGATCACCCTGCGCGATCAGAATCTCGAACCGACGGACACCATCACCAGCGGCTACACTGAGGAAGAAGCGTCCCAACTTAAAGCCAACTTACTCTCTGGCATGGTGTGGTCACAGCGTATCGCCGACCCCGAACTGAGACGTTTCCGTATTGGGCAGGGCTACTACCTGCGTCACTCCGACCCGTGGATGACGGAGAAGAAACTGATCGCAGGCATGATCGACCCTACCGTCGGCAGTCCGGAATCACCCGTGCAGTCCAATGACTGGCATCCGCTGGATACGGTTTATCTGCCCCTCTATGGGGTGGATCGCAGCCGTATCATCGGGATCATCACCATGGATGCACCCGCCGATGGCAAAGCCCCCACCGAAGCTGGGCTGCGTCCCATCGAGTTGTTCGCCTCTCAAGCGGCAGCGATCATTGAAAATACGCGCCTGTATCAAGGCCTGACCGCCGCCGCGCAGCAGGAACAGCGCATTAACGAAGTCACCGAGACCATCTCCTCCACCCTTGACCTGTATGACATTATCCAAGGTGTGGCCGATGGTTTGCAGCAGATGCTGCCCTTCACCCGGATGACCGTGGGGCTGCGCCCGGAAGGTCAGGAGCATTTTGACATCCTCAATGTGACCATCGGCACGCGGGGCAATATTGTGATCAAAGAGGGTGTGCCCATCCCTGTTGAGAATACGGCTATGGGTGCGGCAGTCGCACAGTCGTCCTCGCGGGTGTACCATTCTGAAAGCCTCGAACGGGCCAATGCCCAGATCGATGGTGAGACCGGAGAGATCAGCACTGAACCATCACCGGAAGCGGACTTTGAAGATCTGCTGCGGTGGCGCAGTGAAGGCGAACGCACTTCCTTGGTTGTGCCCATGATCGCCGGTGGGCGCATTGTTGGGGCAATGCACATGGGCAGCGAATTGGCCCGGGCTTTTGGTTTTGAGACCCAACTCTCGTTGATCGCCCGTATTGCCAACCTGACCGCAGTGGCCATCGAAAACGCTCAGCTCTTCCAACAGACCATCGACCGTGAAAAGTTCTCCACCGCGCTGAGCCGCGTAGCCAGCGCCATGAACGCCCGCGTCGAACTGACCGAAGTGCTGCGTACTGTGGTTGATGAATCCAATGCCATTCTGGGCGCATCCGGGGCTTACCTGTGGAATCTCGAAGGCAATGACATTGTGGGCATGGCCGGCAACGGGGTGAACGCGGAGCGGATTGCTGGTGCCCGAATCCGTATTGATGAGCATGATCCCCTGATCAGGGAAGTGATCGGGCAGCGTCGCCCGGTGTTTGTGGGCGCGGAAGATGTGCCCCAGTGGCGCAGCGCCTTGATCACCAAAGCCCTTGGCGAAATTTCCCCCAAGGCCGTGCTGGCCATCCCGCTGCTTCGTGAAGATCAGCCTTCAGGAACGCTTATCTACGTTCAGACCGATCAAGAACGACGCTTTACCGACGCCGATATTGAGCAGGTCTCGGCCTTTGCGGTACAAGCCGGGATCGCCATTGAAAGCGCTCGTCTGAATCAGGAAACCCGTGAACTTCAGTCCTTTAACGAATCAGTTATCCAGTCCATCCAGCAGGGGATTATCGTGCTGGATAAACAGATGCGCATTCGTACCGTCAACTCGTTCATGCAGCAGGTTTACCTGTGGGGTGATGATGCTTACGGACAGCATCTGTTTGATTATCGCCCCAACTACCGTGAGTTTTTGGAAGAACTGATCGAAAATGTACTGGTCACGGGCAACCCAGAGACCAAGTATGGCATCCGGGAGCGGGGCGACGATGGGCGCACCGTGGTACGCAACTTTTACGTGTATCCCCTGCTCCAAACTGGACAGGTTGAGGGGTTGGTGATCCTCGTTGAAGACGTGACCACCCGCACCGTTTTGGAAGCGGACATCGCTGCCCGTGCGCAGCAGTTGAGCGTCCTCACCGAGATCTCCAGCCAGCTTACCGCACTGCTCCAACCGGAGGCAGTGGTCAAGCTGATGTTTGACGAACTGGAACACATCCTCGAATACGACCGCGCTACTTTGTGGCTGCGGCGTGAGGATAAACTGGTGATCTCCGCGGCCCGAGGCTACCCCAATACTGAAACCCTGATCGGCATTGAAGCCGAGATCGCAGACTCTGAGTTATTCCGAGAACTGGCCACCCGTGGCCAAGTGCTGAATATCCCAGACATCACCCATGATCGCCGTTTCCCCTCCACCAGCGCGGAGCAGTCGATACGCTCGTGGTTGGGGGTGTCGCTGGTTTCACGGGGCAATCTGGCGGGGCTGCTGGTGCTGGAGAAAAATCAAGTGGCATACTACTCCGACACCATGGAGCAGTTGGCCCTGAACTTTGCCAACCAATGCGCGGTCGCCCTTGAAAACGCCTCACTCTTTCAGGAAACCAATCGGGCCGCGGAGGAGAACACCCTTCTTTACCGTGAAGCGGCCAACCGCGCCCGCGAGCTTGACCAGCAGACCAAACGGCTCTCGCTGCTTTACCGGGTCTCAAACGCCCTCACCCAGTCCATTGACCTTGAGGATGTGTTTGAAGTTGCCCTGCGCGAAACCCTCCAGATGCTCGGAACCGATAAGGGTAAGGGCTTCATCCTTGATCGCCAGATGGCCCGCATCGTGATGGAGTATCCTCGGGGCAACGAACCCCCTTCCAAAGAACTGCTCTCGATGCACGACAGTGAGATCGTGGACGAGATTCGGCGCACCTTACGACCAGTGGTGATGCGGGATGCCCTCAACAACCCACTGGCCACCACCGATCCTTTGATGAAACATGAACGGGTGCTGTCCTCGATCACCGTGCCCCTCTCGGTCAGTGGGCAAATGATCGGCTTTGTGAAGTTCGATGCGACCAGTGACTATCGTGACTTCACCGCGGAGCAGATTGAAACGGCCCAGACTATCGCTTCACAGGCTGCAATCGCAGTCCAGAACGCCAGTCTGCTCGAACAATCATTGGCGCGTACCCGCGAGTTGGAGACCCTCTTTGAGGCGACCCAGTCGATCTCCGCGACCCTCGAACTGGACACCGTGATCCAGAACATCGCCATGCAGATGACCGTCGCCTTGGGCGCGGATGGCTGCGAAATCTCCACGTGGAACACTTACGAAAACACCCTTGAGATCGCCACCGATTTGGCGCTTGATGGAGACCCCGACGCGATCACCCCCAAGGGCACCAAACTGCTTCTAAACAACTATCCCATTCGCCGCCGTGCATTGGAGACCCGCCAAACGATCATGATCCGGGCGGGCGATCCCACGCTGGATGAGGCTGAAAAAGAAGCCCTGCTCCGGCGTAAGGTGGCCAGCCGTATCCTGCTGCCCATGATGGTGCGCGATCAGGCCATTGGGCTGATCGAGGTCGAAATCCGCGATCCCCATCGGGTCTTTACGGCTACCGAGGTGCGCTTGGCCCGCACCCTTAGCTCACAAGCAGCAGTGGCCATCGAGAACGCAGGCTTGCAGACCGAAACGGCCTCCAAACTGGGCGAACTTTTCACCCTCAACGAGTTCTCCACGGCCCTTGCAGCCGCCATCGACCAAGACGGGATCATTGCGCTGGTGCGCCGGCAGCTCCCCACGCTGGTTAAAGCCCAAAACTTGATTCTGGCGCTGGTGGACGAGAACACTGTCACTTATCCGCTGGCTCTGCGCGATAACCAAGCAATCCAGATCGACAGTCACCCGCTTGGTGACGATGAGATCACCTTTGTGGTGCACCAGACGATGCCCCAGCGTTTGGTAGGGGCGGAATATGCCGGGGTACTCAAGAATCAGGGCATGACCCCACGGCTGCTTCAAGCGCGCTGTCTGGTAGGGGTGCCCTTGCTCTCCGCTGGTAAAACCATTGGGGCGCTGATCGCGGCTGACGAAAACAACGATTTCGCCTTCACCTTAGATGATCAACGGGTCCTTTCGACGGTGGGCGCGCAGATTGCGGTTGCCCTTGAAAACGCCCGCCTGTTTGCCCGGACGCGCCAGTTTGCGACCGAACTTGAAGGCGCAGTCCTCCAGCGCACTGAAGAACTACAGCGTGAGCGTGACAGCATCGACTTCCTGTACCGGCTCACCTCCAGCCTCACCAGCAGCTTGGACATCAACTTAACCCTGAACCGCTCGCTGGAGATGATGGTAGAAGCCCTTGATGCCGAAATGGGCGTGATCCTCAGCATCGACAGTATCTCTGAAAACCTCACCTTCCGGGCGACCCACAACCTCTCTGAGGAGATCGGGCAGGAAGCGGGCGTCAGTACCCGACAGGGTTTGGCGGGCTGGATGATCCAGTCTCATCAATCGGCGGTGGTGCCCGATGTGCAGCAGGACTACCGTTGGCTTCAGCTTGGCACATGGGAAAATCCACCGCGCTCTGCCATCGGGGCCCTGCTTGAGGCCAACGAAGATACCCTTGGGGTGGTGATGCTTTACCACACCCAACCAGATCGCTTTACTGAAGCACAGCTCCGGCTGCTAGAAGCGGCTTCAACCCAGATCGCCAGCGCCATGAACAATGCCGACCTGTACGCCCTCATCCGCGAACAGGCTGAACGTCTGGCTGCAATGGTGCGCCGGGAGCAGGTGGACTCCACCAAAACCTTGGCTATCGTTGACTCCATCGCTGACGGGGTCATGGTGGCCAGCCGCGAAGGAGAGATCACCCAATTTAACAGTGCCGCTGAACGTATCTTGGGGCTGCCCCGCCGGCAGGTGATCAGCAAACATATCTCGACCCTTTCCGGGTTGTATGGCGCTGCGGGTGGGCAAAACTGGGTGGAAGTGATCGAAAAGTGGACCAAGTCGCCTACGGAACACCGGAGCGGCGAGGAAGTCCGTACCCAGATCGCCCTTGATAATGGTAAATTTATCGCGGTGACCCTCTCCCCAGTGACTATGGGTGACCAGTTCCTCGGTACGGTGACCGTGTTCCGTGACATCACCCGTGAGATCGAGGTGGATCGGATGAAATCTGAGTTTGTGGCCACAGTGAGCCACGAACTGCGCACCCCCATGACCTCGATCAAAGGCTATGCCGACCTGCTCTTGCTCGGTGCGGCAGGTAAGGTGACCGAACAGCAGCAGCGCTTCCTGACCACCATCAAAACCAACGCCGACAGGCTCTCACTGCTGGTGAACGAACTCCTTGACATCTCCCGTATTGATCGCGGGGTGGTTAAACTCAACATCCAACCCACCGATCTGGAAGAAGTGATGGACATGAGCTTGCAGCAGATTCGGGAGCGCATTCGCACGGAGAACAAGCCCGTTGAGGTCGAATCCGACATCCCCGGCAATCTCCCCCTGCTGCGTGCTGATCCGGATAAAATCCTTCAGGTCATCAACCATCTGATGAACAACGCCTACAGTTATACCCCTGCAGGCGGGCAAATTAGGGTGAAGGCGGTGCCCGAAGCCCAAACCGTGCTCATCACCATTGCGGATACTGGGGTGGGCATTTCCCCAGAAAAGCAGGAACGCATCTGGGAACGCTTCTACCGCGACGAAGAACAACCCTTGGTGATGGAGACCTCTGGCGCTGGTTTGGGGTTGTCCATCGTGAAAGAGTACGTGGATATGCACAGCGGGCAGGTGTGGCTGGAGAGCGAAGTCGGCAAAGGGACAACCTTTTATGTGCGCATCCCGGCATTCATCTCAGAAAACTAAGGAAAACGGAGAGCATGGCAAAAAT
Source organism: Anaerolinea sp. (assembly GCA_014879835.1). GTDB lineage: Bacteria > Chloroflexota > Anaerolineae > Aggregatilineales > UBA2796 > UBA2796. The sequence goes on along the minus strand of JACSRJ010000261.1, from coordinate 2,789 downwards.
CCTGATCGCTGAAGATGAACGTGACATCCGTGAACTGATTGAGGTGACCCTGACGGTTTACGCGGGGCATGAGGTGATCAAAGCCAGTGATGGTCAGGAGGCAGTCGAACTTGCCCCTACAGTGCTGCCTGACCTGATTATGATGGATGTGCGAATGCCCCGCATGACTGGTTATCAGGCGTGCGCGGCGCTCAAGAAGATCGATTCGGTCAAAGATATTCCGGTGGTGTTCCTCTCCGCCAAAGGGCAAGATTCAGAGATTGAAGAAGGGATTGAAGTAGGCGCCTATGATTACATCCTGAAACCCTTTGCCCCTGACGATCTCGCCGCACGGGTGGATGAAATCCTGCTGAAGTTCAAAAAGAGAGCAAGCGATGAGCGCGATAACCATTGAAAGCGACCTCGTACACTATGAAGTTTTGGGGCGGGGACGCCCGGTAATCTTCGTTCACGGCTGGCTTGGCTCGTGGCGTTACTGGGTTCCCACCATGCAGTACCTCAGCGCAAAGTACCGCGTCTATGCGCTTGATCTGTGGGGGTTTGGGGATTCAGGCAAGGATACCAGCAAATACACCTTACAAGGACAGGTTCAGTTACTATTTGGCTTTTTTGAGCGGCTCGGTATTCCCAAAGCAGCCTTAATCGGTCACTCGTTAGGGGCGGCGGTGTGTTTGAGCTTTGCCCGCCAGTATCCTGACCGCGCCTACCGGATGATGCTCATCAGCCCGCCCTTGTTTGATCAAGGCACCGGCGAGGATGCACGGGTGGAAACAACACCACCCACGGACTCACCTGCGCCTGCTGTGCCGTCGGTATCTGCGGGGCCGGCTGCACCTGCGCCCGCATCTGTGGTTACCGCCACAGGTCCCACGCAACCTACCCCTGCTGCCAACACGGTGCCAGCGCCCGCCCCTTCACCTGCACCTGCCCCTTCAACCGGGGGCGCTCCCTCACCGACGGCGGCTGTAAACCCGCCCGCAGCCCCAGCCGCAGTTCCGACCGGAGCAGCTTCGGCCCCACAGCCACCAGTGCCAAACGCGCCAGCGCCTTCACCCACCACACCAGCACCCACCACGCCAGCATCATCGGCTTCAACGCCTTCTACCGCTGCGACCGCTGCCACCCCTGCGGCTCCGCCAGCAGCCTCAACGGTGACGCCCGCATCAGTGCCTGCATCTACCTCAATTGCAGTGCCCGCGCCGTCCCCAGCCCCTACGCCTGCGGCTGCCCCGCCCAGCACTGCGGCGCAATCAGAGGGGGCATCTGCTGGGCAGAATGCTTCTTTGTTCAGTTCGAGTGCGGAGACTCTGCCCCGCAATCCCTTCCGCAGCCGGGGTGAGACCCCTGAGGAAATCCTTGCCCGCCTAAGGTCCCGCAGTACCGGTGTCCAGCCGCAGGCGGCCCCTGCTACCCCCCCTGCGGCCCCTGCTTCAACCACACCATCCTCAGCGCCTGCCGAACCGCCGCGTCCGGCTGCACCGGTTTTACCTACTGGGATCGCCAAACCTATCCTACCCTTGACGTCGCCGGCTGCGCCGACCCCTACTGGGGGCGCACAATCGACCAAATCCGCCGTCAACCCGCTGTTGAGCGTTTTCACCGGGGTAAAACCCAGTGCGCTGCTGATCAAACACGCCCGTCAGGATGTACCCGACTGGGACTCGCTGCGTGCTGAGGTAGACAAGACCGACGAGAAGGCCCTGCTTCAAAGTGCCCAATCCTTTGATACCTTTAACATGGCTTTGGAACTGCGCCGTGTGACCGCCCCGACCCTCCTACTGCACGGCGAGGATGACGGGCTGATCACCCCGCCCCCCCTCGATCTGCTCCGTCGCATTGAGACCTCGAAGCAGCCCGGACAGTTCCTGTCAATGATCGAGCCGGGGCTGAAACACTTCCCCATGATCGAGATTACCGCGAAGTTCAACCGCCTATTGGTGGACTTCCTCGAAGCGCCCGATCTGAGCAACGTTCAGTTTAAGGATCAGTGGAAGCGCACCATTCGATAGACACAGAGTCCCTCACCTTCCCCTGTGGGAAGGCTGAGGGTTCCTCTTACCCCGCTCCCTTCAGCAATCCCGATTTTCAGTGAGGTCATTCATCACGCTATGCCTATCCGTCGTTTGTGGATGTTCCTTGTGGTGGTGATCGCGGTCATCCTCACGCCCCTTTCAAGGTGGCCAATCCGCGCCCAACAGGACTGCACCGAAAGTACCGGTTCGCTTGAGGATCGTACCTACCACAGCGCGATTCTCAATGAGACCATGCCTTACAGCATCTACACCCCGCCGTGTTATCAAACCTCTGGACAGCAGTATCCGGTGGTGTATCTGATGCACGGTTCCGATGCGGTCGATAGTTATTACTGGGTGCGTCTGGGGCTGATCGAAGCCCTCGATCAGGGTACAGCCGCAGGGATTATCCCGCCCATGATCGTCGTCCTGCCCTTTGGTGGCTGGGTGGCCAACCAAAATCAGTTTGGTGCGGTTTCTTGGTCAAACGTCTTCCTAAGCGAACTCATGCCCGATGTGGAGACCCATTTTCGGGTAGATGCCCAGCGCGAAAAACGCGCCATCGGAGGCATTTCCCGTGGGGGGTTCTGGGCTTTTAACATCGCTTTTTTGCATCCCGATCTCTTTTCGATTTTGGGCGGGCACAGTCCCTTTTTCCACCCCAGCCATTGGACAGGCGCAAACCCGCTCAATCTGGTGCAGAGCGTCCCCGGTATCGAACGCTTACGAATCTGGATGGATCATGGTAAGTACGACTACGCCGCACCCAACGCCGCA
>JACSRJ010000019.1 GCA_014879835.1 Anaerolinea sp. | reverse complement strand
GCGGCTCAGGCGACTTCCGCACCCATCCCGGCGGGGTTGTGTTCTGATTGCAGCCGGGTGCGGGTGCGCGCCACCCCCGGCACCGCCGGGAATATCGTGATCATCATCAACAGTGACGCTCGTTTTAACATCATCGGGCGCACCGAAGACAGCGAGTGGATTCAGATCATGATGGCCGATGGGGTGAGCGGCTGGATCGCGGCACGTTTTGCCCGCGGCCCCAACGGGCTGCCCTTTGAACCAAGTGCTCTGAGCGGTCTGGCGGTGATGGGGGTAGCGGTGGAAGCAAGCCCCACCCCTACCAGCGAGTTTCTGGCCAGCGTCCCCGGTTGGCTCACCGGGATCAGCAGCCGTTCCCGCGAGATTTATTTGCGCGGGCAGGCCATGGGCAACCGCCGCAGCGTCTTTTCCAAAGTGGGTGACAGCATTACCGCTTCAGCCAATTTCCTTTACCCCTTTGGCTTTGGGCAGTATAACCTTGCCAGCTACAGCGGTTACAGCGGTGCCATTGGGGCTTTTGGGGCCTCCTTCGTGCGCGAATCGATTGCGGCCGCCGGCGGTTGGACGGCCAACCAACTGCTTGCCCAGAACTCCCCCTGTGGGCCCGAAACACCCCTTGCCTGTGAACTGCGCACCAATAAACCCGCAGTAGCCCTGATCATGATCGGCACCAACGACTCCGGCAGTGGTTCCCCCGATGTGTTTGCTGGTCAGCTTCAGCAGATTGTGCAGATCACCATCGATCATGGGGTGATCCCGGTTTTGAGCACCATCCCGCCCAAGTCGATCAACGAGGATCAGACGGCCCGGGTGAAGGCTTTTAACGCCGTCATCGTGCAGATCGCCCGTCAAAATGACATCCCCTTGTGGGATTACTACAGCAATATGGTAGGGTTGCCCAATCAAGGCATGAGCAGTGACGGTCTGCATCCTTCGGTTTCACCTGTGGGATCGGGGATACTGACCGCCGACAGTTTGCAGTACGGCTTTACCGTGCGCAACCGGGACGCCCTGATCGTACTCGATACCATGCTGCGCTACATCATGTATTGATCGGGTCTGGCGCAGTTATTTCTGAAGGGGTGAGGGTGAGGGTAAATCGTGCCCTCACCCTCACCCTAGAGGTTTTAGGGAAGGACTCTTGTTGGAGACACATACCTTACGTCTCGATGGTCAGGCGCTTACCGCCCTCCCCGAATCCCTACATGGGGCGTCTGAACTGCGCCACTTAAGTTTGTACCACAATGCCCTCACCGAAGTGCCCGACTGGTTATGGTCGTTGACCCAACTACGTACCCTGAATCTCTCGAACAATCGCCTGACTCACCTTGATGCACGTATCGCCCGGCTTGACCATTTGGAAATGCTTGATATAGGGCACAATGCGATCAGCACCCTGCCGGAAACCCTAGGTGAACTACCCGCACTCAGCCAATTTCTATACCTCAGTGATAATGGAGTCAAAGAGCTTCCTGCCAGTCTCACCCGGCTGGATCGTTTGCGTTACCTCAATGTGACTGATAACCAATTGACCAGCCTCCCGGTTGATCTGGGGCGGATGGTGGGGCTGGTGGAGCTGAGGGCATATCGTAACCCCTTGCGCCGACTACCCGATTCCATTGGTGATCTGGTCAACCTGCGTGAACTCCACCTCGACCAAACCCCTCTGACCGATCTTCCCGATTCCCTGAACCAACTGTCGGCGCTGCGGGTATTGTCGCTCCGAGGCTGTCAGCTGCGATCCCTGCCCCGCGCTCTGGAAGGCTTGAGACACCTGCGCCACCTTGATCTGCGCGCCAATGCCCTACGCGAACTGCCCTCATCCCTCGCAGCCCTGCCCTCCCTAGAAAAGCTTGATCTACGCTGGATGCCCTACCTAGAACGCCTGCCTGCATGGCTTGAGGATTTGGAAGCGCGGGGGTGTCTGGTCTTCAGTGATCATCGTTAGGGCAAACCCACCGCGGAATCGCGCCGTTAAATGGCTTCTCTGAGGGCATATGGGATGGAAAGCAGCATATCCCTCCATCCTCAAGTGATCCTCACCTAGCCCGCTTCCAGTTGTAGGGCGGCACTTCCATCGTCAGAATGACCACGCTCCCATCGGGCAGCCTGAGGATGATCCCATCAGGGCGATTCCAGTCGTGGGGATGGATTTCTATGGCCATGTTGAAGGATTTCTCCACATCCAATGCCCACCCCAGACGTTGACGCACGCCTGAAGGTGTCACCCAACTGTAGGGACTGTGACCAACTGCCCACACCTTTCCAAACCCGCGCACAGGCTGAACCTTGCCGGGAGGAGGGGTCTCACCAATCTCAAAAGTCTCACCTTCCACCCAGCTATCGGGGTGAATTTCAAATAGCCCCTCGTTATCGAGATACAGCACATAAATTTCACGGGTATCACTGCGCCAGATCATGTAACCACGCTCAAAGGGTTGATAGGCCACCTGAATTTGACCCTGACGCCAAGGGCAGGCGCTTGTGAGCTTGTTTCTGAAAGGGCAGGAAATCGCCACTGAGAGGGTCTCTTTGACCCCATTATCCGCGATCAGGATAAAAGGGATACTGTCCACATAATCATCAGGGATGGTATAGTTCAGGGAGCCAACGGCGGGCGCACTTGGGGCGATCACCTCTAGATAGATTTGGCTGTGTTCTGACAGTCGGGTGATGCTCACGGTGCTTGCTCCGGGGATACTCCATGTAAGGCTGATCGTGCCCCCATGGGGAGCCGGATCAGGGCTGGCCTCAAAAACGCGCTTTGGCGGCGTCCCCCGGATAATAACGAGTGCCAGACTCTCCGTAGCCAAAGCTGCCCCATCAGCGAGGCGCACCAGACGCACCCTGATCTGAATTGAACTCGAATCTACAGGCAGGATGGGGGCTACCACCCCATCCCCCGCTGAGGCCACCCATGGATCGCTGCGGGGCAGTTCAACGTTGATGATGGTGCCATCCGGCAGAACCTGCTCAAAAACCAGATTTGTCCCTTCCGGGCGATTGGATACAGACCAACTCACGGGGATGCGGGCGGTGCGCTGGAGCAGTTCACTTTCGTGAACGCTGGCAGTCCCCGTCCAAAAGACGATCCGCGGTAGAAGCTGAGTTGGACTAGATGGGGGTGGTGGTTGAACAACAGCGGTTGGCGGGACTGGGGTCGAAAGGGCGCCCAAGAATGAGCGCAGTGAACATCCTGAAAGGCTGGAGGTCAGCCCGAACAGAAGAAGGGCGAGGACGAGCATGAATGCGCGCCGCATGGAGATACCTCTCAATCAAAAGACGGATAAAAGTCTCTCGCTCTGCACCCGATTGTTGTGTGGTGATTAGACAGTGACTGGGAAGGTACAATTATGCTGATCATAATACCGTCCCTTCCCGCCTACCTGACGACAAGCCCATCACCAGTCGTCGTTTGATCAATGTTAGGACTTACGCAGTTGAACCCACTTAGCCCCTCTTTATCTAAAGGGGCAATTTGAGGGGGAAGCTGTCGTGTCCTCTAACGTTAACCCCCAAAGAATCCGGCAACATCGTCCTCATTTT
>JACSRJ010000260.1 GCA_014879835.1 Anaerolinea sp. | reverse complement strand
CCCCCCCTTCTCCAAGCTGGAGACGGGCACCGCGAAGCGGTCGCACAGGGGGGATGAGGTTGATCATCGAAGGGTGAGTTTTCAAATGGCTTCTGAGACATTGAAGGCTTACGCAGTTGAAGACTGGAACGCCCCTCACCCCAAGCCTCTTAGCCACGTTTCATGCAATCGCCCTCTTTCCCATGACCTCTTGAATCTTCGATTGGTTGCGGGTTTACCCTTCCCCTTTCACAAGCACAAATGTGCGCTTTTGCCTGTTTTTGGGTAAAATGGGCGCAACTTCTTGTACTTTGATGAGGATGATTTACGGATGCAGTCGCTTGCCCGCACCCTTGCCGAATATGATCTGGAACTGCTGCGTGTGATCGCCAATCGGTGGGATGTTGGGCTGCCTGAAAATGATGTGCCGGCTGCCTCCCAAAACCTTGCGGCGGCGATGTTGACCCCTGACAAAGTCGTTGCGATCTGGGGTAAACTCCCCGATGAGCAGCGTATGGCCTTACAGACCCTTCTGGGTGCAAAAGGCAAAATGCCCCTGATTTTTTTCACCAAAACCTACGGGGAGATTCGGAGTTTTGGTCCGGATAAACTGGTGCGCGAAAAACCCCACCTGAATCCTGCCAGTATTGCCGAAGCCCTCTTTTTTCGAGGGTTGATCGCCAAGGGTTTTGACCGGGCTAAACCCGAATCTCAACCGATTGCAGTGATCTATGTGCCCAACGATCTGGCTCCCCTTTTGCCCAGCACAGTAAACAGCTATTCGGGAATCGCGGCCCAAAAGCCCGTGAATCCCTTGCCAACTGTCCCTGAAAACGCCAAACTCGCGGACACTTCACTGGTGGACGATCTGACCACCCTGCTTGCGATCTGCGAGTTGAACGATATTCGCCTTCAAAATGGTGCGATTCCCCCAGAGATTCGGGCCAACATCAAAAAGCATCTGATGGGCACGGGCAGTGCGGCCCATTTTGCACTCATGATCTCTTTGGCGCTGGATATGGGGGTGATGGAGATCACGGGTGGGCTGCTCAAGCCGAAGCTGGCTGAAGCCCAGTCGTGGTTGGATGTGGCCCGCCCCATTCAGGTACGCGAATTGGTCAAAACGTGGATCGAAAGCACCACCTTTAATGAGCTGTGGCTGCTGCCCGGCATCAAACCAGAAAAGGCCAGTTGGCAAAATGATCCTCGTTTGGCCCGTAAAGCGGTGATCGAATTTCTGGAAGTGGTCCCGGCCGGGGCATGGTATCCCGTAGACGAGGTGATCGAGGCGATCAAAGAGGATGATCCCGCGTTTCAACGCCCCGGTGGTGACTTTGAAAGCTGGTTTATCCGAGATGCTGAAACCAATCAATACCTAAGAGGCTTAGCCAGTTGGGATAAAGTGGATGGGGCGACGCTCCGTTTCATCCTGATTGGGGTCATGCATGGTTTGGGGTTGGTCGATATTACGTCTGATGCTGGAGCTTTTCGGCTCACCCGATACGGACAGTCCCTGCCCGATGATCTGAAACAGTGGCCCCAAAGCGGCGTCCCTGATGGCACGCCTGTTGTGGTGCATCTGGATGGGTTATGTGAGGCGCCCCGTGCCACCAATCGCTTTGAGCGTTTTCAGTTGGCCCGTATTACTGAATGGGTGAGTGTAGGCAGCGGCAGCAGTCCCTATCAATATCGGCTTACCGCCCAAAGTATCGAGCAGGCGCGGGCCCACAATCTGCGAAGCGATCACATCATCAATTTTTTGCGCCGTGCTACCGAGCAAAAAGTCCCAGAAGTGATCATCAAACAGATCGAAACATGGGATCAGGGAAGCGTTCAAACCTCCGAACCGGCAATCATGCAGCAGTTGATCATTTTGCGCTTGCCAACGCCAGAACTGCTCAGTCGGATTTTGAACGATCCAGAAATGCGCCGCTTTACGGGCGCGGCCCTTGGCCCGACCACGGTTGTTGTCCGTGATGATCACTGGCAGTCATTGGTGGAAGCCCTTGAAGCCGCAGGAATCCCTGTGAAGGTTGAAGGTGAAGGCGAAGATGAGGATGAAGGCTGATCAACCGTGACCTCGAGAACTATTGAACTGAAGGGCAAAACTGCGTTAGTCACTGGCTCCGCACGCAGGATAGGAAGAGAGATCGGTCTTGAATTGGCGCGGCAGGGCATGAATCTGATCATCCATCACGGCAGCAGTGATGCCGAAGCGGCTTCTGCCCTGAGGGAGGCGCAGGCGCTAGGGGTACAGGCACAGGTGATCAAAGCCGATCTGCGTGATCCGGGGCAGATCAGCGCGATGTTCGCTCAAGTGGAGCGTACCATGGGGCGTCTAGATGTGCTGGTGAACAGTGCCTCGGTTTTTGCCAGCGGCGCGTTTCTTGAAGTGACCCTAGAAGCATGGCAGTCCGCCCTCGCCGTGAACCTCACTGCGCCCTTTTTGTGCAGTCAGCACGCCGCCCGCTTGATGGGTGAACAGGGCGGGACGATCATCAACATCCTCGATCTGAGCGCTTATGCTCCGTGGAAATCGTACCCCCATCACAGCGTCTCTAAGGCGGGCTTAAAGATGCTCACTGAGGTGATGGCCCTCAGTTTAGCACCCCGAATCCGGGTGAACGGGATCGCGCCCGGCCCGATGCTCCGCGATGAAGGCAACAGTCCAGAGCAGTGGGAGCGGATTGGGCAGCGCCTGCCCCTCAAACACACGGGTGATCCCGCCGATGTGGCCCGGGCTGTGACTTTTTTAGCCACGGAGCCATTCATCACAGGTGCGATCCTTCAGGTCGATGGAGGGGAACTGCTGCTATAATTAGCTACATCAAATCCTACCATTCGAGGCGTGCAGGAATGCCCAAGTTGCTGATCGTGGACGACGAACCCTTAACGGTTGAGATGTTGGAGACATTTTTGCAGTTTAACGGTTATGAGACCGTTGGCGCACTCAACGGTGAGGATGCGCTCACCCTGCTGCGCCTTGAAGAGCCTGCACTGATGATCCTTGATCTGATGCTGCCTGATATTGAAGGTTACGAAATCTGCCGCCGCATTCGTTCTGAGCCGGATTACACCTCTTATGCCGGGCTGCCTGTATTAATCCTCTCCGCCCGGATCGAGAGCGCCTCCAAAACCAGAGCGCATGAGGCCGGGGCTAACGCCTATCTGACCAAACCAGTCAGAATGCCCGATCTGATCGCGGAATTGAAACGCCTTCTGGATCGCCCTCATGATGTAAACGTTGAAGCGCTCGTCCCACCACCTGTTGAAACAGCGCCACTTGCGGCGGACATTGAGCCAGTCATCACTGAATCCGCGGTCTCCCAACCGGAACTTACCCCGACCGCGTCTGCTGCGCCCACTGCCCCGGAGGGCAGTGTGATCCTTGTCTCAACCGCAACCGTCGTTGTGGAGCCATCCGGCCCGAACCCAACACCAACCGCCCAGACCACGCCCGAACAAACGGAGCCTGATCCAGCGCCGCCTACCATGCCCAACGAATAGACTGTCTCAGGCGTTTACTGGGACTGTGGTTGGCTTTTCCATCCCGCCGGGATCACCCTTGTGATTCCTATCATGAAGGTTTCAAACGCCCGTGGCCAAAGCCCAAACCTACTATCAATGTGAGAACTGCGGACGCAAAACTCCCCGCTATATGGGGCGCTGTCCTGCTTGTGGCGAGTGGAACACCCTCAAAGAAGTGATTGAGGAACCGCCTGAACCCGTTAAAAAGCGTTCGGGGGGATCGTCTAATGCAGGGCCGACCCTGCGCTCTACCCCCATGCGCCTTAAGGATATTCCTGCCAAAGATGATGCCCGCTGGGTTGTACCAGTTGAGGAATTCTCGCGGGTCTTAGGAGGCGGAATCGTGCCGGGCAGTGTGGTACTGGTGGGTGGCGATCCGGGCATCGGCAAGACCACCCTACTCACTCAGATCGCCGCAGTGGTGGCGGAGAGCGTGGGCAAGGTTTTGTATGTCTCTGGTGAGGAGAGCGTGCGCCAGATCAAGATGCGCGCTGAGCGGCTTCAGATCAACAGCGAAAACCTGTATCTGGTGACCGAGACCAACCTCGAAGCGATCCTCGATCACGCCCAAACCGTCCAGCCCCAGTTGATGATTGTGGACTCGATCCAAACCACCTACAGCGATGACAAACCTTCTTCGGCAGGCACTGTGAGCCAAATTCGGGAATGTACCGCCCGTCTCCAGATTTTTGCCAAAAGCAGCGGCACCGCAGTCTTTTTGGTGGGGCATGTGACCAAAGAAGGGATGATCGCCGGCCCGCGGGTGTTGGAGCATATTGTGGATACGGTGCTTTATTTGGAGGGTGATTCTTTTCAGGCCTATCGCCTACTGCGCAGTGTCAAAAACCGCTTCGGGGCGACCAGTGAAGTGGGCGTCTTTGAGATGCGTGATGTGGGCATGGCGGAGGTGAGCAACCCCTCTGAAGCCTTTTTAGCAGAGCGTTTGGTGAATGCCCCCGGATCAGGGATCGTGGTCACGATGGAGGGCACCCGTCCGCTGCTGGTCGAAGTGCAAGCCCTCGCCAGCGCTACCGCCTACCCCAACCCCCGCCGCACCGCGAACGGAGTGGACTCGAATCGGTTACAGCTTGTGACTGCTGTGCTTTCGCGCCGGGTGGGGATGCGTCTGTTTGATCAAGATGTGTTCGTGAACGTGATCGGTGGGCTGACCATCGACGAGCCCGCCGCTGATCTGGCCATTGCGGTGGCCATCGCTTCAAGCGTATGGGATCGCCCTGTGCCTGCTGATCTGGCCATCATCGGCGAGATCGGGCTGAGTGGCGAACTGCGGGCCGTCAGTCAGCTCTCCGCCCGCCTTCGGGAGGCCTCCAAACTGGGCTTTAAGCGCTGCCTGATCCCCAAAACCGTGCGGCGGGGCGATCCCATGCCAGAAGGCATCAAGGCCATTCCCTACCGACGCCTAATGGACGCTCTTCAATTTGCCTTACCCCGTGAGGCTGGCGCTAAGGACGGCAAAGGGCAGGTGGATACCGTGCCCGACGATGGAGGTGGGTGATCATGACCGTCCCTACCCGTCTGCCCCTTGATCTGAACCACCACCGCGAACCACTTCTGGCAATCTTGCGAGCGGTGATTGCTGATCCCCAGTTAGATCGGCGGGCAATGGAGCGCCTCTTGCGGGTACATCTCAAAATCATAGAGACAGGGCGCGCTTTTTTCACCAATGATGAGCTGGTTTACGCCTATCGTGCTTTAAGTGCTAGCGGTGAGCTGCCTCCGTTTGATCCGGCGGTTTTGGCGCGCCTTCGGCTCAAACCCATTCGCACCGCCTCCGGGGTGACCACGATCACCGTCTTAACCAAACCTTTTCCCTGTCCCGGTGAGTGCATCTTTTGCCCCAACGATATTCGGATGCCCAAGAGTTATCTGGCCAACGAACCCGGCGCACAGCGGGCCGAACAAAACGGCTTTGATCCTTACCTTCAGACCATGATGCGCCTCAGCGCCCTTGAGCGCATCGGTCACCCCACCGACAAGATCGAGGTGATCATTTTGGGGGGTACATGGTCGTTTTACCCCGAAACCTTCCAAATCTGGTTTGTGAAGCGCATCTTTGATGCTCTGCATGATTTTGGGCGGGGCGAAGATCACAGTGAAGCAGTGCGTACAGCCTTGATCGAGGGATCGCAGTTTAAGCCCACCCCCAGCGCTCAAGGCGTGCCTATCAGCTTGCATGGGGAAGACCTTCAGCAGTCCTATAATCAAGTGGTACAAAACCTCTACCGGGACGAAATGCGCCGTTCCCGTGAACAAGCGGAGGCAATCGCTCAGGGGGCGACAGCTCGCAGCCCAATCACCGAATATGCCACATGGGACGAACTCGAAGCGGCCCACCGCGAAAACGAAGATGCACCCTGCCGCTGTGTAGGCTTGGTGGTGGAGACTCGCCCCGATCACATCAGCCCGGATGAGGTGCTGCGCATCCGACGTCTGGGCTGTACCAAAGTTCAGATCGGCTTTCAGAGCCTCAATGATGAGGTGCTGCGTCTCAACCGCCGGGGGCACACCGTCGCGGCGACGCGGCGGGCAGTGCGGCTGCTGCGCTTGGCGGGCTTTAAGATTCATGCGCACTGGATGCCCAACCTTTACGGTGCTGATCCCGAACAAGATCGGGTTGATTTTGGACGTTTGTTCAGCGATCCTGATTTTTGCCCGGATGAACTCAAACTTTATCCCTGCTCCCTGATCGAGAGCGCGGAGTTGATGTCCTTCTACCGCACCGGACACTGGCAGCCTTACAGCCATGAGGAACTGGTCGAACTGCTGACGGACTGTTTGCGCATAACCCCCGAATACTGCCGCCTGACACGGGTGATCCGCGACATTCCGGGGACGGATATTGTGGCCGGCAGCAAAATGACCAACCTGCGCCAGTTGGTTGAGGAACGTATGGCCCAAAAGGGTGAACGCAGCCCCGAAATCCGGGCGCGAGAGGTGCGGAGCGCTTCGATTGCGCCGGAGTCGCTGCATCTGGATGAACTGCGCTACCCAGTCAGTACAGGCGAGGAAGTATTTTTACAGTACATCACCCCAGATCGACGGATTGCGGGCTTTTTGCGCCTATCCTTGCCCCTCCATTCGCTGGAACCGCTCACGGACGAACTCAAGAATACGGCGATCATCCGCGAGGTGCATGTGTATGGGCAGTCACTGCGTCTGGGTGAAAGTGCTTCGGGCAGGGCCCAGCATACTGGCTTGGGCACAGCCCTCATTGAGCGCGCTGTGAGCATCACTCAGGGGGCAGGTTATGCGCGGTTAGCCGTCATCTCCGCCGTCGGCACCCGCGCTTACTACCGTAAACGGGGCTTTGCGGATGGCCGCCTCTACCAAATACGGGATCTCGTGGAGGGCACTCAGCCATCCTCCCACTCAGCGCCGCAGGTAGGACATCGCCAATAGCCGGATTCCTCCTCGCGCCATTCCAGAAGTCCCTTTTTGCAGCCGGGGCAGCGCTCGATGGACAGGTCTGATTCGTTCCAAGTGCGGGTGCATCGAGGGCACGCATAAGAGCCCCCCCGACCTCGACCTGTCTGGCGCAGCATCCAGCAGTTGCAGGTGGGACAGTTGGCCATTGTCCGGGCGAAGTCATCGCCCCACGCGACTTCACAGTGCGAACACTGCCAGAGCGCTTCGGACTCGTCAAAACTCACCGTGCCCCCGCACTGGGGGCAGCCCAAACGCACCTGCGCCTGCTCATGGGCCAGCGCAAAGTAGCTTTCGATCTCGCGCAATTTCTGATTGGCGCGGCGGGACCCTAGTTTTTCCCGCAGCCACAGGATCGGGTCTTTTTTGCCCTTGCTGTTGTTGCAGCCGCCCTCCCCATGACATAAGGGCAGGATGTTATCAGGGGTAGTGCCGGGGCAGTCTGGATGCGACAAGGGAATCCAGTGATCTTGAGCCAGTGTGTGCCACAGACCTCTGGGACGTCCGCAAATCGCGCACTGGTAATGCCAATATTCTAAGCACCGCTCCCAGTCGCGGCTGCGTAGGGTATTGGGCAGCCGCTTTTTACGCAGGAGATAAGGGCGTGGGGTGGTTCCCGGTGCGGAGGTTTCACCCGCACCAAACAGCACTCCGCGCAGCCAGTTGCCCAATGATCGAATACGATGCGAATCGCCCTGCGCCGCCATGCTCCCCAATCCCAAACCTATTTAGAACCAATTTTCTAACCAGAATTATACGCAACTTTTGTTTTTTTTACCGCACAAGGTTTTCTGAAAATTGAAGGTGCTCAGCGATAGGCGGCGTAAAAACCCTGACGGGATCAAGGACAAAACGACGATTGCCCGCCGGATTTTTGCGAGGAGAGGCATTGCCCGTTATATTTTTGGGCATGATCCTTTGAATGAGAGGGCGATATGCGAAAGTTACTGCTTGCTTCAGCCAGCGTGCTGGTCTTGATGGGAATGCTGATGATGTTTTTTGCGCCATCTGCATCGCCCGCTCTGGCGCAAGGACAAACTGGCTCTAATTGGCTTGCTTTTTACTGGAATAACACCAGTTTTACGGGGTCACCTGCTTTCTCGCGGGTCGATGCGGCCGTCAACTTCAACTGGAGCACTAACTCCCCCGTCCCCGGAATCATCAATGCTGATAACTTCAGTGTCCGCTGGAGTAACCGCATTTTTTTCCCGGCGGGCACTTACCGCTTCCGGGGTGGGGCTGATGATGGTATCCGGGTAGCCATCAATGGACAGGTCATCATCAACCGCTTCAGCGCGGCTGTGGGTGGGTTCACCATTACCACCGCCGACATCAGCCTTGCCCAAGGTGATTATGAAATCATCGTGGATTACTACGAAGGCGTAGGTGAAGCCGGGGTGCTGTTTGACTGGTTCCCTGCTGCGGGTGGTGTCCTTCCCGGTCAGACGGCGTTCCCCACAGCGACCTTTGCGCCCATCTTCACCGCGACCCCCATCCCTCCGATGAAGGCAGTGGTGATCGTGGATCGGGCCAATATCCGCAGCGGCCCCAGCATGTACCATCCGGTGATCGCCGAGGCCTTTAAAGATGATAAGTTCATCATCGCTGCCAAAAACGGGGTCTATGGGATGGAAACGTGGTTTTTAATCAACCTTCCTAGCGGTGGACAAGGTTGGATTTATCGCCGGGTGATCTACCCCTATAACAGTGATCCGGCGTACATTCCGATCAGCAATGTGATCATTGATGCGCCCGCGATCAACCCCACCGGGGACACGGCCGCACCCGTCCAGACCTTTGAAGCCCGTGGGGTAGCCAAAACCAATGTCATGGTGCGTACTGCCCCCAGCACCCGCCGGGGTGATAAGGTTGGTGTGATCAACAAGGGTGAGGCCTTTGTGATCACCAAACTCAGCACCACCCGTGCTTGGGTCTATGTGGTTTACCCCAACCTTGAAGGTTGGGTCTATCTGCCCAATGTGACCGTGACCGTAGGCAACTTGGGGCAGCTCCCCCGAGGGGACTAAGCCTTTCGGTTTTAGATGCCTGTTGTGGTAGGAAAAACCTAATAAAACACGATCAGCACCCCCTTTGCACCAGTAGAGGGGGTGCTGCGTTTTAGGGGCGATCATACTGTCGCAGCGGCGATCCGGGCGATTACTTCGCGCAGCAGGTGCATCATGAAGCCTTCAGCAGGACAAGCAAGCGCCGTATCCATCACATAATGGCGGTGCTCCCCTACCTGAACGATCATCCCCACTCGCCCATAGGCATAGGTGACAATGCGCACACCCCACACTTGATCTTGATGTTCGTAGGCATAATTAAGGGCTGAGACCCGCACCGAATCATTCAACCAACTGTAATAGACACCCTCAAATGAGGGGGGTGGCGCGTCAGGTTCAGCAGTTCGGACGCGCACCAAGGCATACACATAAGCCTGACATATGTCGGCAAAACCGGAGACCGCAAAGCCAATCTCCATAGGACGCAGCCCCACTTGATCATTGATCTGGTAAAGCTGAGTCTCAAAATGGCGACTGAGGGCGGGCATAAAATGGAACCAGCCTTGCAAGGGCATTCGCTCTGGCAGGAAGGCAAGGATAGCCCGGCGCACTTCGTTTAGGCTTTCACCAGCGCGCTCAAGGCTACCTAATCCGCTGAAATCCTTTGGTTCAAAGGTATTCACACAAAACGTTGGGGGCAGCCCAAATGCCGCCCGAAACTCGCGGATCGGTGTAAACTCACGCTCACTTCCCTCAACCTTCAGACGCATCTGGTATCCCCTCAAAAAGCGCTAAGTTGTCGCGGTGAATGACCTCATCGCCATAGGTGTATCCTAATCGTTCGATGATTTGGGCGCTCTTAGCCCCGATCAACTGTTTGATCTCAGCACTGGAATAGGTGGTCATGCCCACCCCCAGCGCTACTCCTTCAGGGTCTAAAAGATGGACAGGGGCACCCCGTTCAAAGTTACCTTTGACGCTTTTCACCCCCACCGGAAGCAGACTTGCACCTCGTTTACGGAGTCGCTCAGCCGCACCTCGATCAACACTTACAAAACCGCCGGGTTTTTCCGAGAGCAGCCAACGCTTGCGGCTTTCACGGCGGGTGATCTGGGGCAGGAAGGTGGTGCCCAAGGGCTTGCCTGCGGCCACTTCCAAAATCACATCGGGGATTGCGCCGGAGGCGATCACTGTGGTGGTGCCACTGCGCCCCGCAAGCTGTGCCGCTTGCAGTTTGGTGATCATCCCTCCTGTGCCCAAACCGCTGGAAGTCCCACCGGCAAGGGCAAACACTTTGTCATCAATCCGTTCCACCACATGGATCAGTTGTGCCCCTGCATTGGTGCGCGGATCAGCGTCATACAACCCTAGCTGATCAGTGAGCAAAATCAGGGTATCAGCGTCGATCAGGTTCGCCACCAGCGCCGAGAGGTTGTCGTTATCGCCCACCCGAATCTCTTCAGTGGCAATGGTATCGTTCTCGTTGATGATGGGCACAATCCCCTGATCAAGCAGGCTGCGTAGGGTATCACGGGCATTTAGATACCCCGTGCGGTTGGCCAGATCGCCTCTGGTGAGCAGCACCTGCCCTACCTTGACCTCAAAAATCCCGAACAACTCGGCGTAAAGCTGGATCAACCGCCCCTGACCCACTGCCGCCAGCATCTGTTTGGCTGAGACGGTGCGGTTGAGGGTGGGATAACCCAACAGTTCGCGTCCAGCAGCAATGGCCCCAGAAGAAACGATGACTGCCTGCATCTCACGTTCACGCAGGCGAACTGTCTGATGCACAATTTCAAGCATCCGACGGCGATCAAGGCGGCGGGTGCCACCCGTCAGGACGCTGGTTCCAAGTTTGATCACAATCTGACGTTTGGGGGACATGGTTTCCTTCGCGCTCCGAATGGAGTGAGCATAACCCAGAATCGCTGATTTGCTATGCCGGTTCGATCAAAAATACGATGCCCCTCTTATTTATTGTCCAAGGTTGTATTGACAAACATTATGCAATAACCTATAATCACTACCAACTGGTAGGTAGCGTTCGATGCAAGAATCATCCAAATCGGAAGCGCGTGAGCGTGTATTGACAGCGGCAGAGCGACTTTTTGGTGAGCGGGGTTACAACGCGGTCTCGCTTCGGGATATTGCCGCTGAAGTGGGCATTAAACACACCTCACTGTATCACCATGTGCCCAAGGGCAAGGAGGAACTCTACATTGAGGTGACCGAACGCCGCATGGAGCGTTATCAATCAGGATTGCAAACAACGATCCTTTTGGCGGGCAGCCTGTGGTTAGCCCAACTTCATGCAGCCGCACGGTGGCTTTTGGCCCAGCCCCCTATGCATTTTGGACGGATGATGCAGAGTGATATGCAGGCGATCAGTCCAGAGGCCGCGGAACGACTGCGAATCGTCGTTTATAGGGCTTTACTCAGCCCACTCGAATCCGTTTTGACCAATGCCCTTGCGGAACAATCGCCCTCCAAGCAGCGGGTAAGCATCCTTGCTGGCATGTTCCTTTCTTTGATCGAAGGCATTTCCAACCTCCCCGACCACTTTATCCGGGGCAGTCGTGATGAGCTGCTCAACGTGATGATTGACTTATTTGTGAACGGGATCAAACCCCAAAAGTGAGGTAACACCATGACCGTCCCCATGATTGCGGGAAAGTCGCACGCAAAACCCAACATTCCAACCTCGACTCAAGCCAAACTTCGTTATGACGTTTTAGCCTTATGGGGCGGGGTGATTTTCAGCTTTTTGTTCACCGGGGTCATCTGGCTGGCAGGGGATCGTCTGCAAGCCTTCCCTAAACTGCCCGATCAGGGCCCTGCATGGTATTTCTGGAAGCTGGCGGAACCTACCCTCATGACTCGGCTTTCGGTATGGGGCTTTTATCTCGCCCACCAGTTCGCGGTTTTTGGGCTGATCTGGTATGCCCAGCGTCGGGTCAAAAAGTACAGCACCGGGCTGCATCTGGTGAACGTCATCGCGTTGGGGGTAAACGCCTTTTTTATCGCCCTGCACTTTGCCCAAACCCACATCTGGTATGACGGCTTGGCCCAAGATGTATCGATCTTCAGCTCGCAGGGATCGGTGATTGTGATGCTGGTGTGGATCATGCTCATGGAGAATAACCGCCGGGGCGTGATCATGGGCAAAAAACTGCCTATAGGCAAACGGGTGATCACATTCGCTCGCAAATATCACGGTTACTATTTCGCATGGGCCATCATTTATACCTTCTGGTATCACCCGATGGAGCATACCCCCGGCCATTTGATGGGCTTTTTGTACACCTTCCTACTGCTTTTGCAAGGCAGTTTGTTCATGACCCGCATCCATGTGAATAAATGGTGGATGTTTGTTCAGGAGATTGTGGTTCTGGCACACGGAACAATTGTGGCCATCCTTCAGGGGAACAACATGTGGCCCATGTTTTTCTTTGGTTTTGCCGGAGTCTTTGTGATTACCCAAATGCATGGCTTAGGTCTGAGCCGCCGCATCAAATGGGGGCTGCTGCTCTCTTATGTGGTAGGAGCGTTCGTGGTTTATGCCGGCCGTGGCTGGAACCGCGCATGGGAACTTACCGCGATCCCGCTGGTGGATTACCTCGCCGTAGTGATCCTCGCCTTGTTGATCGCAGTTGGAATCTGGGTTTATGATCGCGTTCGGACACGGTTCACGCCCGGACTGAGCGCCACTGAAAGGAAAGCCTAACATGTCACCCTTACTTGAAGGTAAAGTTGCGGTCATCACTGGCAGCAGCCGGGGTTTAGGGTTGGCCATTGCCCAAATTTACGCCCGTGAAGGGGCGGCGGTTGTGCTGGTGGGACGTTCAACGGGATCGTTGGAGAAGGCCAAAGCGCAGCTTGCAGCACAGGGAGCAAAGGTGAGCGCTTTCGCCGCTGATGTGAGCAATCTGGAGGAAGTCAAAGCCCTCGCGGCTCATGCCGTGCAGGCGTTTGGCAAGATCGATATTTGGGTCAACAATGCTGGCGTTTCGGGGACTTACGGGCCGACCTCGTTGATTGAACCCGATATTTTTGTGAATGTGATCAACACCAACATTTTGGGAACCTACTACGGCTCGTTGGTGGCTCTACAGCACTTTCGCTCGCAGGGGAGCGGCAAACTTATCAACTTATTGGGACGCGGCGATAAAAAACCCGTCACCTATCAGAATGCTTATGCTTCCAGCAAGGTGTGGATACGGAGCTTCACCAAAGCGCTGGCTAAAGAACATGCCCACATGGGCATCGGCGTTTTTGCCTTTAATCCGGGCTTGGTGGATACCGATATGCTTCGTAAATTGGATGCGGTAGAGGGCTTTGAGCGCAAACTGAAGCCTCTCAGCATTGTCATCCGCTTGTGGGCAAACCCGGCCAATGTGCCCGCTGAGCGTGCCTTGTGGTTAGCCTCAAAGGCAACCGACGGCAAAACCGGAATCGAGTCCCAAGTGCTGACCATGCCCAAGATGATTGGTGGTTTGGTGCGCGATCTATGGAACAGCGTGCGACGGGTGCCCAAGCCTGATACCAGCCTCGACATCACCTCCCATAAACCCTTTGCCCTCTGAAGCTGCTGTCCCTCCTCTTTTACCCTCACCCCCGGCAGCAGACCTCGCCCTGATGGGGGGATGCACATGGGCAGCCACATGGGGCAGCCCCCACAAAAATGGGTTTTGTGGAGGGTATGCCCCTCAACCTCTCGCCTAAAAACGGTTCTGCTGTGAGGGCATGGCGCACCACGCCCGCTGCTTACTGCCCGGTGATCGAAAAATGCCGGTCGGCGTCATCATCAGGGATCTCAAAGCGAGCAAACACCGCCGCATGGTCGGGGTAGAGCGCATCGCGGCGACTCTCCACATCGGCATCAATGTTGGCAATCGGCTCCACAAAACTATCGGCCTGCCGCAGATAAAAGATCAATTCGTGGCTGACCGCAAGGTGATCAATCATCTCTTGGGATTTGTGATAAATACGAGAGAAGCGGCGCTCCCCCGGAATATACTCATCCAGCAGGTAAAGCCGGATGTCATCGAACTTATCGCGGTTGGCAAGGCTGCGATCTTCCGGCCCTAATAAAATCTGGGTGGTGACTGCATTGGCCTCATCGTTGAGATCACCCATCAAGATCAAAGGCGCATCGTTGTAACTCAGAAGTCGATTGAGATGCACCCGCAGCGCAACGGCCTCGGTTGTACGCTTTAGCAGCGCCAGCCCGGTGTACCTTGCGCGTTCATCCTCATCAAGGGGGTAGCGCCGTCCGTTGGGGTAGGTTACCAGTTTAGACTTCAGATGGCAGTTAACTACGTTCACTACCAGACCGGGCGCAAGGGCAACCGTGATTTTCAGGGCCCCACGCCCCATATCGCGCATTAGGCTGTTCCCATCAGGGATATTGAGCAGTGATCCGGGCGGGTAATCATCGTAGTCCATCGCCTGAAGCAGGGGCAGTTTGGCGATATAACCTACCCGGATGCCGCGTCCATCAGGGTAACGAGAAAGACGGGTGAAGCGATAGCGCACCCCTAACAGCGCCTGCAAATCCGCAAATGCTTGGGGATCGCCGATCTCTTGCAATCCGATCACATCAGGGGAAATCGCCGTGATGGTACGCACCAGATTATTGAGCTTACGTTGATAGATTTCCGGAGTGCGTGAACCCGATCCCGAAGCATGGTTCGGGGTGAACAGATTCTCCACATTCCAAGTCATCACCGAAAACTTGAGGGGACTCATTTTGAGGGTTCCTCCGGGTAGTGATCCGCATGATCTTCTTCGATGGCGTGTTGACGTCCCAAAACTTCATTGACACGGGTCAGCAGCAGCCCGCCCAAAACAAAAAAGATGATCACAGAGAGAATTGCAGGGCGCAGGTTTCCCCCTAGGCCAATCAGCCCAAAGAGCATTGGGCCCAACACCCCCGCAAACTTGTCACTGAAACCGTAAAAGCCAAAAAATTCGCCCGATTTGCTGCGCGGTGAAAGCTGTGAGTAGAGTGAACGGCTAAGCGCCTGTGTGCCGCCCTGCACGGTTGCCACCAAATAGGCCAGCATCCAAAACTCCGCCGCGGTGTAAAGGAAAAAGCCCCAACAGGCGATCACCGTGTACACCCCTAACCCAAACAGGATGGCCCGTTTGGTGGTCAGCCCTTGGGCATAGGGGACTGCGAGTTTACGCCCCACAAACCAGCAGAAGATCAGACCCACCACCTGATTCACCGCGATGTAGATGAAAGTGGTGTTAGTGCTGAGTTTCTGAACGGCTGCGAACGACCCCATCAAGGGGAAGGTGATCATCGTCCAGACGATGAAGGCGAAGTAGAAGTCTCGATTTTTGGCGTTTTCGTCGGGCAGTCGCCCAAACATCAGGGCAAAAGGAAAAGCCGCAAACTGAGTCAGCAGCAGCGCCCCGATCAGGGTCGTCTGATCAAGCCCAATCTCCTGACGTCCATAAGTCGTTGCCAGTTGGATAATGGTGCCGATGCCTTCGCTGTACACCAAAAAGGCGAGCAGCATCTTAAACAATTCGCTGTAACCCCGAATGGCTCGAAGAGTCGAACGCAGCCGGGCGAAGGTATCCCGGATCGCGCTGCGACTGGTGCCCTCCCGGAAGGGTGTTGCGGCTGGTTCAGGCACAACAAAAAAGAGGGGCATTGCAAAGATCAACCACCACACCCCAGCCATTACAATGGTCACTTTGGTTGCATCCATTTGGCTGGCAAAACCCAGCTTTTCCCACGCGGTGATGATGTACACCGAGACCGCAAGCTGTAAGCCCCCGCCAATGTAGCCCAGCGCATAACCAAGGGCGGAGAGGCGATCCCGGCGTGATTCCGGGGCCACATGCGAAAGCAGCGAGTCATACAGCCCCAGTGAGGCATTCAACAGCACCTGAACAACGATGAACAGCACCGATGCCCATACCCACCCCCCGTCTTGGATGGTGAACATCAGTACCGCACAGAGGGCCCCAATGATGGTCGCAATAATCAAAAAGCGTTTCCGTTTGCCCGTGATGTCGGCCAAAGTACCCAACACAGGCCCCACCATCGCAGAGATGAGCAGTCCGATAGAGATGGTAAAAGAAAAGGCGCTGGCCGCGTTATCCCCTAACGACTTTTCGGCAATACTGTTGTAAAAAACGGGGAATACAGCAGCGATGATCAGGGTTACGACGGCGCTGTTTGCCCAGTCGTAAAAGGCCCATGCAAGGGCACGGCGGGGGTATGGGACTCTCTCCATAGCGGGTGCGACGCTGGACATGGATTTTCCTCTCTTTAGGGTAAAAGGTCTCTCAAAAAGCCTAACCGATCTCGTTGATCTGGATGTTAAGGATACTGTTATTTTTGAGATCAAGGTAGACTTGACAGCGAGCGCAATAAGGATACTGCGGCTTAGACCGCAATGGGTGTAACGCGCCGCCAGCAGTGGACTAAAAAGCCGAGGACAAACTCACCACGCGGCGCGACCGCAAAAACAGTAATGTCCCCCGAACCCGCAAGGGCAAAACCGGGCAACACTTAGCGCGCTGCTGGCAAGAACTACCTTTCATCCAACCCCTACGGGGGTAGTGAAAGGTTTTTCTTTTATGTCACAGTCCATCGGAATCGACATCAGCACCCGTACCCTTTGGATTGCCTATGCATCAGGCATTCCACCCGCCAAAATCAACCTCAAAGACCCGGATTGGCAGTCTCAACTGCTCAAGATCGTGCCGCACGGGGCAACCGTTGCGCTTGAGCCGACCGGGTGGGCATACAGCGCACCCATCATCCGCGCCTTACAATACATCGGGGCTACGGTGTTCATGGTGGAACACAGTACCACCGGGTATGTGCGCAAGGCGCAAGTATCCATTGCCAAGACGGATCAGACGGATGCCCATGCCCTCCGCTGCATTGCTCTAGAACCTCATAAATATCGGGGCATAAGCAAAACGGACGACCGCCTCACCACCCGGAACGTTCGACTCCGCCTGCTCACTCATGCCTACATGCGTTCAGACAAGGAACGCACCCGCTCCATGAACCGAATGCGTCAACTCGCTCACAGTATCCACCCGCGCTTAGGTTTGTCCTTTCCCACCTACCTCAAGGCGATCAAGGAAGGCTTCATCAGCCCGGATGAACTGCGCACCCTTGCGACGCAGATTCAGCAGTGGAAAACCACCCCACGCGGACAACGTGCCCATATCCAAATACCAGAAAGATACCAAAGTGGCAATGTGAGCCGGCACTTTTTGAAGCTGGTAGAAACACTGCCTGAATGGGCTAATGCTGAAGGTATCCATGACCTCATCGCCCGTGAATGTCGGAACTACCGCTACTTCAGCAAACAGAGAAGGGTGGTGCGCCGTGACCTACACAGCCTCATTGCAAACGAGTCAGATTGGGCAGGTTTGGGACGGTTGTGGATGACCGTACCAGGGGCTAACTTGGGGTGGATCGGTGCGATCATTTCAGCCACGCATGGGCACGTCAAAGATTTGACCCCCGACCGTTTCCGGGCGGCGCTAGGAGTCCACCCCAAAATCAGTCAATCGGGCGAAAGTGCAGAGGGCATTGCCGGACGTCCCGGTTTCAAGCGGGCAAAAGCGGCAATTCACCTGTGGACGGTTGGGCTGATCAGCGCCCATAAATACAAACCTAACCCCATTGGTGCCTGTTTTGCCCAACATGAAGCCCGCAAGCACAAAGGCGCATTCTTTGCAGCCCGCGCCAAACTCGCCAATATCCTGTATGGCATTGCCAAGAACGAAACCGCCTATCAATTCACCCCCGGAAAGGAGTCGTGAGTCATGCCCAAGAAAATGAGCCGCGCTGAAGAATTGAATGCCAAGC
>JACSRJ010000141.1 GCA_014879835.1 Anaerolinea sp. | reverse complement strand
GTCGCGGTTGGTGAGGATGAAGGCAATCTGTCCATTGGGCAAGGTGCAGGCCCAATCGCTGGCATTGTTGATGATGCGCACCCCATATCCGCGTGAGTTGCAGTACCACTCTACTTGAAACTCACCCAGACGGCGCTGAAATCCCTGTGCCTGCGCCTGCTCCGCAAGCAGGAGCGCAGCACCCAACACAATCACCGTGACTGCCCCCACCAAAAGCATTCGGGCGATGAGCAGGGGGCTTGTTGATGAAGGGGAAGTCATAAGTGATACCTCCATTCTTAGCGGGTGAAGGAGCGATCCATTGGTGATACATAGCCGCTGGTGCGCTCATTTTCAAGGTGGCGCATTCGGTCGATGGCCGCATTAACCTCTAAACCTAACTCCCGTGGCTGAGGCACAATCAGAACGAAGCCAATATCACGGGTGCTGAACATAAAATGATGCAGCCGTTTGCGCATCTGTTTATCGGGTAAAGGAAACTCGCTGAGGACAATTTCGAGGGCCTTTTTGCCCACCAGCGGTTTGATGATGCTCCGATTGCGCCCCTTTTGGGACTTGGGTGGGAATACATCCATGACCGAAACCGGCTTAAGGGTATTGATCCGTTGGTAGGCAACAGCCACCCGCCCAGTGGGGGCATTGATCATCAAGTAATCGGGCTGGCACTGCACCCAACCCCGGCCTTTCTCCAGCAAAGATGCAGCCAACAGGGCAAAGCCCAAAGCAATGCCTACAAAGCCGATTGTGGAGACCAGCTCAGCATTGAAAATGCCCGCCAAAGGCAGATCAGGTACAAAACGTGGAATTTGCCCCAAAATCCCAAAGAGGATCAGCATCACTGCGGGTGGGCGGTAGCGATTTGCAATCATGCGATAGACCAATAGGGGCTGTTTATCCCCATAACCCTGTTCGTTAACTGCCATATTTCCCCCTCAAAACTGCCTGAGATGCGGCTCAATCACTTCTTTAAGTGTACTCATTTTGGCATTTATGACACAATTGAGATGCTCAGAACCCAAGAAGCGCTATAATGGAAAATATCCCTAAAGTTCTCAAGATGGCGATTTGGGGACAAAGAATTTTCGGACAAAGCGAACAGGTGCAAGCTCATGCCCCTCACGAATCCGCGAATAATCGTTGTTGATGCCAGACAAAACCTTCATCATATTGTGCGTGCCGCGATGGAGTTGATGGGACGACGCCCGCGCTTGATCGAGACTTATACAGGCGACGATGCGATCACCGAACTCAAGATCAGCTCCCCCGATCTGCTTATTACAGCCCATGCACTGGTGGGCACAACCAACGGACCCATGCTGGCAATCATGGCCAAACGCGAACTGGCAGCGCTGCCAGTACTGGTGATTGCAAACGAGGACGATCCTGAACTGGATGAGGATACTCGAAGCCAGTCCCCGTTTGTCTATTTGCGTCGGCCCTTCGCCCCAGAACTTTTCCTGCGCGAACTGCGCGTGGCCCTCGACGGCCCTGAAGCCGGAACCAAGGAGACCAAACCGGAGGAGATCATCTCTGTCCCAAACATAGACGAAGAGCAGATCAAACCGATCATGCAGCGGCTCATTCGGGATGTGGGGGCAATGGCTGCGGTGTTGGCAGACCGGAATGCCAAAGTGTTGACCTATGTGGGCGCGGCCGGTTATTTTGATCGTGACCTGCTAGCGGAGGCCCTCGCCCCCGGTTTTGGCAGCATCACCAAACTGCTCTCCATTGTAGGGGATCAACCTCGGGTGCTGAAGTTCTTTGATGGCGAGCGGGCTGTGGTTTTTGGGCTGGCACTTGGACTGCATCACTATCTGTATTTGGTGTTTGAAGGTGCGGCCCCGCCCAGCGCACTTGGTAATGTCAAACGCTATGGGTATGCGGCAGTCAATGACATCCTCAAGATTGTGGGGCCGGTGGCGTTTGACCCCAAACCAACCATCGCTGCTCCCACCCCTGCACCAGCGGAAATGCCCAGACGCCGGCGGGTCACTCAGGAAATGCCGGCCATTCAACAACCGCCCACCCCAATGCCTGCGCCAGTACGATCCGCACCCCGTGCCCCAGAACCAGAACGATTCGAACGTCCTGCACATTCGCGCAGACACAAGGACAAGGCCCCCGAAAATACCTCAACGGACTCAGTTGATCTGAGTCTCTTTGATCAACTTGATCAGGTAGACATGTCCCAAGCAGATGAACTGCTCGATTTTGAGAAACTTTCCAATGAGGGGTTGAGTGCCTCCGGTGATGCAATCTCGTTTGATGATGCGCTTCTACAAGGCATCATCGGAGATATTGAGGAATAAACCATGAGTCAGTTGGATGTACTGGTACAGCAGGCCGTTGGCGCACTTAAAGCCAATAAGCGCGACGAAGCGCGCCGCATCCTTGAACATGTGGTCGAACAGGATGAGCGTCATGAGCAGGCATGGCTGTGGTTAAGTGGTTGTGTTGAGACGATTGACGAACAGATCATCTGCCTTCAAAATGTCCTAACGGTCAACCCCAATAATCAAAAAGCCCGTAAAGGACTGGATGCGCTGCAAAAACAAAAGGGCGGACCCAAACCGGGTGCCAGCACGCCGACCAGTGTGGAATGGGCAAGCGGTGCGACCCCTGCTTTGGGCAGCGGCAAAAACGTACAGCTTCCCACTGATGAGGAATATGATAACTGGTTGGATGGATTGCGTCTTGGGGGCAGCGGGGATAGTGGGGTCTTTACTGGCGGGTTTAATGCTGCGCCGGGGCCCTTTAGTGCGGCCCCTGATCCCTATGGGGCTGCGCCCGATCCTTATGCGATGCCTGCTGAATCTTCTAACAGTGCCGCACCTGACTACGATGTGTACAACTATGACGCCTATTCCTATAATTACGACACCAATCAAGGTGGTGCAGCGTCCAGTACAGGTTACGATGCTTATGGTAGCGGGACGGATGCAGCCTATGGGGACAACGCTTATGGCAGCAGCACCCCCGGTTACGATGCACCTGCTTACGAAGCGCCCAAAACCTCTGCCCCTAACCCCTTTGACACCTATGATCTGAGTGGGTTTAATACTTTTGACAGTTCGGGGCAAGCACCCACCGACCCACCTGCTGCCCCCGGTTATCAAGATGCTCAGGCGGGCTTTGATGCCGGTTATGGGGGGTATGGGGGTTCATCCTCAACCCCCACGGAGAGCGGCGGCACCGATCCTTATGGCACCAGCAGTGGGAATTACGATCTCAATTCGGGGTATAATGCCTACGAGTCCCCTGCTCCGGCTGCACCCGCCCCTCGTGCGCGTTTTGGCGCACCCGCGGCCCCCGCACCTCAGAGTGACAGTTTCAACTTTGAAGAAGAAACTTACGATCCAAACTACGACCCGACACAGGCACTGCCTGCGGGGGCTGCACTGAGCGCCCCTAGTGTGGGCGCGGACTTACGGTTTAAGGTGATCCCGGAGGAAATACAACTGGGCGGTGGCAGCGGAGTCAACGTGGGTGCGATGCTTCCTGTTTTAGGACTGGCTGCGCTCAATGTGGCTTCGATCATTTTGCTGATCATCAACTTGACAGGCAGCTAACTAGACCGGGGGGCAACAAGCTGTGTTTCCGGGATCATCGTCACACAACAAATCAATCACCGAAACCAAAACGCTCATGGAGCAGCTTCAGGCAAAACTGCGCCGTCTCGCGGATGAGTTCGCCGCTGGCGAGATCAATCGAGAGCAGTTTTACAGCATCTATGAACACTATCAAGCACAGCTCAACCTTGCCAGCGCCATGCTTGATGAAGTGGAGGTGGGGGGAATGCCCACTGCCTCCAATGTCGAAACGATTATGCTGCGCAAAAAACTTACGGCGGTGGCTCAGTCCGCAGCGGTTTACCTCAATCAGGGGGGGCAGTTGATTGAGACTTTGGGGACTTTTCAAGTTCCTGACACAGTGGTCAAGACCACCATCCGGGGTATTGTAGAGCATATGCTCAAGAACGGACTTGCCCCAGAGCCAATCACGCAGCAGCACGGCAGCGAGTGGGTGCTGTACATGCCCGGACGCTACAGCACCGTGATCATGACTTTTACCCACGAACCGGTGATTCGACAGGTCGCTATCGTCCAGAACATGCACCACGACTTTGAGACGGCGAACGAAGCTGCACTCGTGAGCGGCGATACCAAAGCCGCCAAGCTGGTATTTCCCTTTGTGGCCTTTGTCAAAAAATCTATTTCCGGTTCGAGACGCCCTCGACCTTAAATCATTCCCCTAACCCCTCCTGTCCGTCAAAGGAAAAGGGGGGATGTTTGAGGGGTGTCCCCTCAGACTGCCTGTGAATGTTCATGACTCTGAAGAATCATCACCACATGGTTTCACAACAGGCTTACTGTAACCTACTGTCGGACGGGGAACATTGGGCATGTTTGGATTTCTGGCAGGTAGAATCACGGCATTCCTGATCACTTTTGGGTCATTGGTTGTGTCATTCTGCGCTGGATTTCCTTCATCCAGTTCCACCGATTGTTTTAGGGATTTTGATCTGGGAACAATAAGCAGGGATCGTGCCTCTCTTAGGGCAGCTTCTAACCCGGCTTTTACCCCCTGCCAGTAGAAAACCTCAGGTTTGCCTTCGAGGAGAGCTACTCTCGCAGCAGCTTGCCCAATCGCACCTGCCAATCGTTCGATAAGCCTTTCATCGATCATTAGTTCCTCCCAAGTAAATGTTTTATCTGCTCCCTGTACGCCAATGTGCAGCAAAAGTATGGGTGTGAGGCTCTAACAACGGGGTTAGTGGTGTCCACAACTGCCCTTCACGAAGGGCGCATTGTGCCAGAGGTACCCGGTAGCGGTAGGCGCGCAGAGTCATACCACGTATTTCTCGTGCCAGCAGAAGGGTCACTTGCAGTTCCTGAGGATCAAGGTAAATCAGCATCGGTAGGTGGTCGGATTGGGCGCAGGTATTAAGGATTGCTCGCTCCATCTCCCGAATCCCAAACCCACCGGCCATCCCACCCAATGAACCTCGCGGCACGGGTAGAGGATCATAGGGGGAAATGGGGCGAAGGGGTTCACCGCGCATCTCCCGATAACGCACAACCCCTAAGAACCAAGTATCCACTACCCCTAAGCGCTGATACCGCTGATGGCGATCCAGCCACTCTTGAAAACTGTTATTTGCTTGCTGAAATTCGAGGACATGAAGGGTGGTTGAGGTCTCGATGAAAACATCCGCACGCTGATCCGTCTCAGGAAAACCGTGTTCCAATCCAGCGGCAAGGGCCCCCACCCGAAAATGTTGATATAAAGCCCATTTGCCCATTCGGTGCGATTCGCTCTCTGGTTCGTAGTGAGGGATAGTGCATTCGCTGAGATGGGCAAAATGAGGCAGACGCACTGTCCCCGCCTTGAGGGTCAGAGGGGAGCCGCAACCGGGGCAGTGTAAACACCGGGCCCCAGAAAGTGCCCGCAGTTCCTCCAGTGATATTTCTCCGACGGTGATCTGCTCACCAGTATCGGTACGAACAGCGGTCAGACTCATGTTTCCCCCAGTTGAGCGGATTCTGCCACACTTCAACCTGAGCGCGCTACAATCTCTGGGGTATGCTAATCTGGTATATGCTTGCATGAACGCGAGACGACATTTTTATGAGCGATCAGTCGAATCCGAAGCCAGACACCCCCCACATTCTGGTTGTGGACGATAACGCCCAAGCCCGCCTTCTCATCCGACGTATTTTTGAGCGTGAAGGTTTCACTGTTGATGAAGCGGGCGACGGCCCCACGGCAGTCCGTAAGGCACTAGAAACACCCACCCCTGACTTGATTCTACTTGATGTTCAGATGCCTATCATGAGCGGGTTTGAGGTGCTTGAGCAAATCCGAGGGGACAAACGCTCCGAACGCATCCCGATCATCGTGGTCACAGCAGCGGCTCGTGATCCTAAGGATATCATGCACGGGTTTGGTATCGGCGCCGATGACTACATGGTGAAGCCTTTTAATGCAGTGGAAATGGTCGCCCGGGCCCGCAGCAAAATCAGGGCTTTTCGGTTGGAGGAGGACTTAATTCAACGAACCCATCAGTTGGAATTACTCCTCTCGTTGGGAGAAGCCATGAATCGGGCTTTTACCTTTGACAATCTGGCGGAATCGCTCCTCGATGCGGCCCTCTCAGCCATTCCCAGTGATGGTGGGGTGGTCATTTTGGGGGAAGCGGATCAGCCTGAAATTCAGGTGTGGGCGCGGGGCTTTGGTGCTGGGGCACAGATCGAACACAATGGGGAAACTCGTCCCAGAACCGAATCGATCACCAACCTTCGAACCTGCCTGCTGATTGAAAATACGGGGGAACGTCCAGATGTCCCCCTTGAAGATATTTTCCCACTGCAACTTCCCCCTCAAAGTGCGCTGGCCGCGCCCCTTATTTATCAGGGACGGTCGCTGGGTTTGATCAGTTTGGGATCAATGCGTAAAGGGGCATTTGACAACAACCACCTGCGAGTCCTTCGAACCATTGCGGAACAGGCAGCACTCGCAGTACAGAATGTGCTGTTATTTACCCGTCTGCAAAACTACGCCCAAACGCTGGAGCTAAATGTCGCCGCACGCACCTCCCAACTTCAGGCGGCCCAAGCCGAATTGATGCGCTCCGAGAAATTAGCCTCGCTGGGTATGATGGCCTCGGTGGTGGCCCACGAGATCAACAACCCCCTTCAACTTTTGATGAGCAACCTCGAAATGACCCTAGAGGACATCGAAAGCTCCCGACCAGTGGATAAGGAACTGGTAGAACAAGCAAAAAATGAAGTAGAACGGATCAAGCAGATCATTCGCCAGCTTTTGGATTTTGCCCGCCCTGCCCGCTCTGAACTCGCGCCAGTGGACATAAACGAGGTTACCCAAGATGTTCTAAGCCTTGCTGGGCGCAAACTGAGCCACTCCCGAATCATGGTTGAGGAAGTCCTTGAAGCGCGCAGTTTGGTGCATGGGAACGCTGACCAGATCAAACAGGTGCTGCTCAATTTGCTTTTGAATGCGGTAGATGCCATGCCGGAAGGAGGGACAATCCGACTTGCCACACAGGACATACCACCGGAAGTTCAGATCATCGTTTGGGACACGGGGAGTGGGATCAAACCAGAACAGATCACACAAGTCTTTGAGCCATTTCACACGACCAAGACCAAGGGTACTGGTTTAGGTTTGGCTATCAGCCAAAAGATTATCGAAAGTCATGGGGGCAAGATCAGCGTAGAGAGCAAACCCGGCTCCGGCGCACGGTTCGTCATCGGTCTGCCGGCCCTCAAAAACACTCAGGATTGAGTGTCTTTATCCCCCTTCAATGCGGCCCGAAGGGGGACAAACCTTGAAGCTCAGGCCTTGACGGTTTCTCGCTGCGAGAGCCACTCCTCAGCAGCAATGGCGGCGGCACAGCCTTGCCCAACTGAAGTCGCAACCTGCTTCCACAGAGGGTCTTGAATTTCACCGGCTGCAAAGACGCCCTCAATGTTGGTGCCCATATGTTTATCGGTGATCACATAACCACCCACATCCATATTCAAAGCACCTTTCAGAAGGCTGTTGTTTGGTTCGTGTCCCACAAAAATGAAGACTCCTTCAGTGGGATGTTCGTAAACCTCTCCGGTCTTGAGGTTACGGAGTTTGACAGCGTTCACTTTATCGGTGCCCATGATCTCATCAACGACCGTGTCCCAGATGAAGTTAATCTTCTCGTGGGCAAAAGCGCGCTTTTGTAAGGCAGCTTCAGCGCGGAGGCTGTCTCGACGGTGGATCACGTCAATATGGGTGGCAAATTTGGTCAGGAACAAGGCCTCTTTGATGGCTGAGTCCCCCCCGCCCACCACCACAATCTTTTTGCCCCGAAAGAAAAAGCCATCACAGGTTCCGCAGTAGCTGGTGCCCCGCCCGGTCAATTCTTTCTCGCCGGGTACATTGAGCATCCGAGGGGAGGCCCCCGAAGTGACGATCAGCGCTTCAGCAAGGTATTCCTGATTGCCTGTTTGAACACGAAACGGTGAGCCATGCGCAAAATCAACGCTGAGGACAACGTCCATCTCGATTCGCGCTCCAAAACGCTCCGCCTGTTCTTTCATGAGGTCGATCAGATCAGCACCGCTGCCGCCGGGAAATCCGGGGTAATTCTCGATCTCATGAGTGAGTGCAACCTGCCCCCCAAACTGAGGGCCCGCGATCAGGATAGGGTTGAGGTTTGCCCGCGCTGCATAAAGCGCAGCCGTTAAGCCCGCGGGTCCCGAACCAATGATTAATACCTTTTCGTGCTGCATCGGTCTAGAATTACTCCTTAAGCCTCGTGGGTTTCAGCGCTGCTTTCCATCTTCAGAATCGCCAATAATGCTTCAAATTCGGCGGCACAGCAGTGGCAGCACTCAACATGCCGCTCAATTGCTTCCAGCGCGCCTTCAGGAGTCTTGCCCACAACCTTAAGTTCGGCAAGACAGTCCATTTTTTCGGCGCACTCAGAACACGAAATTTCGGATTCGTGCGCCTCCAACATTTTTTGAACCAGAAGTAGGGCACGGGTGGTGCGTTTTGAACTGCTCATCGAGTTGCTATCTCACGTCATTCGTTAACATAGATAACAGGGCTGTTGGCTTTCTTACCTTTTATCCAGTCCTAACTTTCGAACAAATCCATAATGTACTCCGGCGACATCCCTTGTTCACTGAGGCGCAAACGCAGTTTTCGTCGGGCATCAAAAATGAGTTTGTAGAGGGCATTTCGATTTGTCCCCAACTGGGTGGCCACAATCTCCAAAGGGATACCTTCGAGGATGATCGCCTCCATTGCTGCCCGCTGACGCGGGGTGAGGACTTCGCGAAAGGCCTCCTGAACTCGATTCAGGACTTCGCTCTTTTCGGTGACGGTTTCAGGGCGATCTGGAGGGGTACTGTTGATCGAGGTGAGGTTGCTCTCGCGCAGGTCTCCCTCTGCGGTAAGTGCATCAAGGCTGAAATCTTTGTAACGACTGCGGCGCAACTCACTGATCGCAATCCGCACCGCAACTTTGGTGGCCCATGTGGTGAACTGGCTGTCACCCCGAAACGAATCGAGGTTGTCCAGTACCCTTAGAATGGCCTCCTGAGAGAAATCTTCAGCCATATGCTGAAGTTCCTCCGGGGCAAGTCCGGCAAGGTCGCTGCGTTCATGACTGAGGTAAAAGAAAATGCCCCGCTGAAGGCGAGCGCGCAGATCATGAAGTGCGGAATCCCGCTCTTCTGAACTGCTGCGCAAGTCTGTAAGCCATTGGTCATTGGTACGGTCGGGCAAGGTGTACCCCTACACTGGGTTAGAAAGTAGGGGGATTATAACATTGCCCTTTCCCTCCCGCAGAAAAAGACAGGAAGATGTTTTAACGATGGGTAATCACCTTCACAGGGTCGCCCACCTTAATTTTTCCGGGGGCTGCGTGAATCAGATTTTGCCCAAAGATCACGCCTTTTTCAGGTAGATCGCGGTAGGTTGCCAGTGTGCGCAGCGGCTCCTTGCCGCGCTTTGCAGTGACCTGATCAGTGGTTGTGATTACGCAGCGCACACAAGGTTTGACCAGATCAAAGATCATCTCTCCGATCTGCACCTGAGTCCATTCATCCTCGGCATAAGGCGTGACCCCACTCACCACCAGATTGGGGCGGAAACGATTCATGGGCAAAGGGGAACTCATCCGACTGTTGAGGTCATTTAACGATCCCTCCGAGATCAGCAGGAAAGGATAGGCGTCGGCAAAGCCTACCTGATCATCCTCGCGGCGGGCATACTTGGGATTCACCCGGCGCACCTGATCATCAGCCATCCGCACGAGACAGGTCTCAGTTTTGAGAAAATCACTGAACCACTGAGCCGCCTCCGACCCCTGATGATAAGCGCTGCATCGATCCCGCCAGATACTCACTTCCATGCGTTCCCCGCCCAGCCCCAAAGGAATATGCAAGGGGGACATGCCCGCTGCCCGGATAGTCAGGGTATCTGCCTCTAATTGGGGCTGGATCAGGGCTAGGCGTGGCTCATCGCGCTGAGTCAAGAATGCTCCCTCTGGGGTGACCACCAACCAGTGGCGATCATATTTCAGCCCACGTGCATCCGCTTCACCTTCCTGAAGTGAAGAACCTCCACAAGACTTGATCGGGTAAAGATGGATAGCACTCAAGATCGGCTGACTCATCGTGGTTGTGTCCTTTCGCCTGAACTCGGCAATGTTATTGGGGAAAAATCGACGTTGAACGCGGTGGGTAAGGGGATTATGCCACCAAACTGAGGGCAGATGCAAGCACATCCAGTGTGAACATTAGGATGTGAAGGCAATAAGCCTTTACGGGGAAGCCCCTTAAACGTCCCGATTCACCTGAATTTTGAGATGGTAAGCGGCGTCGAAGCGCGCTATCATGGATTGCCCGCACGGATCACACAACAAGAGGTTCAGACTCCTTCATGTCTGTTTTATTCCCCCTGCCCATCCGTAAACTAGCGCGCCGTGTTGAGTTCATGATGGTTGGCGACCTTGACCCGGTCGTCCGCCGGAATATGTATATCGAGTTTGTAGGGGCCTCCCTGTTTGGCCTTTTTCTGGCCTGTCTCAATTTCGTCCCGGTAGTGCTGCGTCGCCTTGGGGCGTCGCCTGATTGGGTAGCCCTTTATCTGGCCCAACAGTTCGCGGGCTTTCTGCTCAATACTGTGAGTGTGGCGATCCTACCCAAAAAACATGGGTTGCTGCGTGCTGCTCAAGTGTGCTGGTTGATCGGGCGGAGTATGTTTGTACTCTCAGCCTTTATCTCCGGTTATCAAGGGTTGGTGGCGCTGCTGCTCATCTTCTGGATCATGGAAAGCTTTCCCACCCCTGTTTACACCCGGATCATGCAGGTGATCTACCCCTCGCGCTCACGGGGGCGGGTGATGAGCCTGATTCGGGTGGGGATGGCCTTAGCCACCCTCGGTTTCACCCCCATCGCCGGATGGATTCTGGATACCTTTGGACATCAGGTGCTGTTTCCCATCGGCGGTATTGCCGCCGTCCTGTCCACGGTGCAGTTTGGACGCCTCAAATTTAGTGAGGATGAGATTCCCGTGCCTAAAAAGGGCGAAAACAACAACCTGATCAAGATTCTGCGAGAAGATCGGCGTTTTGTGATTTATCTGGTGGCCCTTGTCTGTTACGGCTTCGGAATGATTATGGGATCAGTCATCTTCCCGAATGTGCAGGTGGATCGCCTTGCCCTCAGTTATTCACAGGTCGGGCTGCTCAACACTGTCCAGTCAACCTTTTTCCTGATCGGTTACGTCATCTTGGGGCGTGCCATTGACCGCCGAGGCGGGCTGTGGACTCTCCGCCTCACCTTCTTGATTGCGGCCATTGTGCCCCTCAGTTACATGAGCGCTACTCAGGGTTGGATGCTTGCGCCCGCCTTTGCCGCTTTTGGGATGGCCAGTGCTGGTTTGGATTTGGGGTTCCTCAGCACCGCGATGCAGCTTTCAGGGGTACGCCGTCTGGCTGAGTATTCCGCACTTCAGACGACTCTGCTTGGGGTGCGC
The DNA here is from genome assembly GCA_014879835.1 of Anaerolinea sp. Classification (GTDB taxonomy): domain Bacteria; phylum Chloroflexota; class Anaerolineae; order Aggregatilineales; family UBA2796; genus UBA2796. Next base: position 45,379 of record JACSRJ010000141.1, on the reverse strand, counting down.
GGGTTGATCGCGCCTTTTGTAGGGGTCTTTTTACTCAATCAGGGGGTCTCAGAGACGGTGATTTTTGCTCTCGGTTTGGGCCTGATTCTGATTTCAGTGGCGATCATGGGCATTGTGAGTAGAATGCACTTAGCCCTTGGAGAGACCTTAGGAGATGCCGCTTGAAACGGAAATCACCAAATGGCAAGCCCTCAAGAATCGGATTCTTCAATGTTGACTCGCGCCTGATCGGACTGCTCTCAGGACTGTTGGGCCTTGTGTTCACCATTGGGATCGGGATCTTTATTCTCGCCCGCAACACCAAACGGTACGATGGGATTGGGATCGTGATCCTTGCTGTGGCTGCCCTCTTGCTTGTGAGCGCGCAGGTGTCAAGGTTGGTGAAGCTGGTGAAGGTCAAGACGGTAGGCCATTGGCTCAAGGAGATCGGTCTTTATGCCAACGAGGATAGCCGCCCGTACCCTTTTGATAACTTACCTGCAGATACCCGCCGGATTCGTCCCTATGCAGTCCTTCAGGTGACGCTGCCTACCACCCTCACCCTGAGCTTTCGACTGGCCAGCGAAAACTCCACCAACCACTTTCATTTTGAGCAGTCCTATGACCTCGATCCGGGTCGGCATGTGATCAGCCCGCCGGGATGGTTTCAACTGCTGGAGCCACGTATTGGCGATGGTTGGCGCTACACGGTCAGCATAAACGGGAACTATGCACGGGGCCACAAGGTCTTCATCAGTGAGGAGACATCGCCGATTCAGGTCAATGAGGATGGTGAGATCAGCCCTCGCCTGCGTCAAGCAGTTGAGGGCACTTCGAGTGATCTCAGCTTGGATGACTTGCTCAACCAGCAGCAGAGCAGTCAAAATACCTAAGACTCTAGCGCGGCGGATTATTTAGTGAGCAAATAATCCCCCAGAATGAGGGCATCCAAACCGCATGAATAAAAGGTGCGGATAGCGTCCGTAGGAGTGCAAACAATAGGCTCACCGTTCAGGTTAAATGAGGTATTGAGCACGATGGGCACACCCGTTTGGTGTTCAAAATGCCGGATCAGGTCGTAGTAGCGGGGATTATGCTCCCGCTCCACAGTCTGCAAACGCCCCGTACCGTCCACATGGACTACTGCCGGAACCTGTCCCCGAAGTTCTTCCCGAAACAAGTACACCCGCTCCATAAAGGGCACAAGTGCATGGGGTTCGGCATAGAACCACTCCGCAGTGCGTTCGGCAAGGATCGCAGGGGCGAAGGGGCGGAAGCTCTCGCGGTACTTCACCGCACTATTGACCACATCCTTACCATCGGCGCGGCGGGGATCAATCAAGATCGAACGGTTGCCCAGTGCCCGCTGCCCGAACTCCATCCGCCCCTGAAACCAGCCCAATAGACTGCCCTGTATCAGAAGCTCTGCACCAGTGAGGGAGGGATCGGAGAGTGGGGTATAGCGCAGTTTGTAACGTTTGAGGGTCTCCTCAATCTCCTGATCATAACTGGGTCCCCAGTAATTGTGAGGGTGTGCCGGGAACGCTGGTCTCTCAGCCCGCTGATGGTATGCCAGAAGGGCTGCGCCCACAGAAATCCCGCTGTCATCGGGACAGGAGGAGATAAACACTTCCTTAAAAGGGGTGAGACCCGTGATCTTGCCGTTGTAGACAGAGTTCATCATCGAGCCGCCCGCTACCACCAGTTTCGATTCGCCGGTACGCTGGTGCAGGTGGTTCAGCAGCGCGGTCATGATCTCCTCAAACACCTGCTGAAGGGCCCACGCAATATCATAGTGGCGCTGTTCATAGTCCCCGTCGGGGCTGCGCGGAGGGCCAAAGCGCTCCACAAATTCAGGGGTGAAAAACTTGCCCCCGTAGGTCTCCGGTTCGCTGTAAGAGAAGTAGCGTTGATCGAGGTAAAACGTGCCCTTGCGCTCATCGATCTCCACCAATGCGCGCATCAGGGGGTAATAAGCATTCTGGGGCACCCCAAAGGAGGCCAGCGCCATTACTTTCCACTCGTCACTGTCCGGTTTGAAGCCTAGGTATTGGGTGATCGCGCCATAAAACAGCCCCAACGACTGCGGCACCCGCAGTTCGCCCAGTTTGTGAATCCCCGTTTGGCGGTCTGCCCACCCAAAGTAAACGGTCGCCCGTTCGCCTCGACCATCAGCGCAAAAGACCGCAGCCCGGTCATAACCGCTGAGGTAAAAGGCATTGGCTGCGTGGGCCAGTTGATGATCGTAATAGATGATGCGCGGGTGGAGGCTTTCCAAGGACTGCTCAATCCACTCGCCAGAGCCAGCGCCCGAAGCGCCCAAAAGCATGTTGGGCACCCCATATAGATATTCAGGGCGCCAGCGGGCGTTGTTTGACCAGCGCTGCGCAGGGTGTTCAAGATGACGAGTTGGGTTCCAACCAACCGCAACCGCATCCACTTCATCAAGGCTCGCCCCCGCCATGCGCAGGCAGGTTTTGAGGGCCTGCATGGGGAAGCCTTTATACTGCTTCTGACGGTTCAAGCGTTCTTCGGCGATGGCAGCGACGACCTCCCCATCGCGCACCAATGCGGCGGAGGAGATGAACAAGTCATGGGCAAGACCAAGTGTAATCACAATATTTCCCTCTTTATGGGCGGCATATAACAATATTGAGCAGAGCCCCGGCGTGAGCAGTGGCGATCTCCGAGATTTTCATCCCGGTTTGATGGGCCCACGACTCGATCTCTGCTGAGGTGTGAAAGCTCACCACAGGATTCAGGAGTTGATCGGCAAAATAGTTCAAGGATTCCTGCCAGCGGGGAATCTGAAGCCGGCGGTGGATGATCCAGCGCCCCAAAACAAAATAGATCAAAAACAGAGGCAGGATCAACAGTCGGTTGATGATCAGAGCCAAAAGGCGATTTTTCTCACACAACCGAGCGATCTTGCCCAAGGTCTGGTAAAGCACATGGTAGTAACTGTACTTGCGGTAAAGGGCAATATAAGCGCGTCCTTCGGCATTGAGGACGCGGCACAGCTCACTGAATCCGGCGCGGGCGTTGGGGGTATGATGCAGACTGCCTACGGCAAAGACCCGATCAAATTGTCCGGAGGCAAAAGGTAGAACCAACGCGCTGCCCTGAACCAGTTGAACCTTTGATCCCTGCCCGGACTGATGTAGGTGCTCAACCGCAAGGTGAAGGGTTTGCCAACTGAGATCAAGCCCCCATACGCGATTCCCTCGTTGTGCCAAAGGAGCCAACAAATTCCCCGGGCCGCAGCCTATATCAAGGATACTGCCCCCTTTGATCTCGGTGATGAAACGTCCCATGAGGGTATGGGGAGATTCATATACGAGACTTTGCCGAACGCCGACCTCATAGGGGAAAGTATCATAGTGGCTTTGGGTCTGGCGCTGACGGTGGGTATCTCTCAAAACAGGCATATCTGAGAACCCTCTTAGTGTGCCTTTGAGGCTGCTTTTTGGAGTGTCTGTTCCATAAGCAGTACCAGTTTGTCTCTGGCAAAACGCTCTATCGCTAGTTTTTTCGCAGCCTCGGAGGCGTTTTTCAGCCAGTTGGGATCATGCAGCACTTGTGCCAGTTGATCGGCCGCGAGCGAAGGGTTATCAGGAGACAGCACTACCCCAGCACCAGTCTCGCGCAGCAGATCTGCCTGCCAACCGCCATAGTTGATCGCAATGGGGCGTCCAGCGGCCAGACTATCAAAGAATTTATTCGCGCTGTTCACCCACATGGTCTCGTGGTTCAAAAAGAATGAGGTCGAGATCGCCGCGGCCGAAAATACCGTTGGGATTTGAGCATGAGGCATCTGCCCCAAGATCCAAAGATTTTGTTCCCATATCCCTCGTGCGCGGGCCTCAGCCTCCAGTTTGGCGGCTTCACTACCACCGCCAACAATTAGGAAAAGCGCATCATCCTTACGCTTGAATAGCTGCTCCGCAATTTGGAGTAGATAAGAGAGGTTGTTGATAAAACCAAGTGCGCCCGCATACAACACAATGGGGCGATCTTTGACAAAAGGGTGGGCAGCCCGAAAAGCTGCGCCAGCCTCAGGCGGCACCTCAAAAAGCTCATTGTCGCAGCTATTGGGGATGACCGTGATCTTTTCCGGGGGGATACCGATCTTGATGATGCCCTCTTTCATCCCCGGTGAAAGGGCGATAATGTGCGCCGCACGCTGATAGATCAGCTTTTCTAGCCACCGTGCCGCCCCAATCAGCCACCGATTGCGCAAAATACCTACTGCAATGGGCACTTCGGGCCACAAGTCGCGGACTTCAAATACAAAGGGCTTGCGCCGCAGCAATCCTGCGACAAGCGCTGGAATCCCAATCGTTAAGGGTGTAGAAGTGGCCAAGATTACTTCAGCCTGCCCTTGCCGTGCCGCGATCAGTGAGGACAGCAGCGCAAACCAGATAAACGCGGCGATCCGACGGGGATAACTCATCTTCTGACCATAGGGTACGTTCAAGCGCAGCACCTTCATTTCAGGCAGGGTGATGGTGCTGATCATCCCCTGTTGATCCTGATTCATGCCCGAACTCTCATAAGCCCCACACACCATTGTGATTGTGTGTCCACGAGCAAAGAGCAGGCGCGAGAACTCGTAAGACCGAATGCCCTTGGAACCTTCCCGAAGGGCAAAATGCTGATGCAAATACAGTATGTTCATCGTCTATAGCTCTGTGGAGGAGTCTTCGGTGATGTTCACCTGAATTCGGTAACGTTTGCCAGCCACCTCATAGTATGCGGCTTCACTGGTATTGTTGGTAGTAAGTGCTCTAAGACGGCGAAAAAGATCAATGGGGGGCACCGGCGTATTTAGATCAATCCGTTGTACTTCAGGGGTGAGTAACTCGCGGCGTTTATGGGTGGTACCTTGATTTTTATCTTGGATAAGGCGCTCATAATGGTTCTCTTCGATCAGCGCCCAACCCTCTTTGAAAACTTCTAGTTCCAGTGTTTTTAGTTTTTGGTACAAGCTGTTTGCGGTATCTCCCGGTGAAGGCTGCAATTGCTTCTGAAAGACAATATCGCCTGTATCGATACCCTCATCCATAAAGTGAAGTGTCGCACCGATGGGTGTACCTTCCAAAAGCGCCCAGCTAGGGGTATGCCAACCGCGATTGTAGGGCAGATAAGCAGGATGCAGATTTAGAACCCCGAGGCGTGGAATTCTGAGAACTTCGCTGGGAACGAGGTACGGGAAATGTACACACACCAGCACATCCAGATCAAGCGCTTGTAAAAAGCTGATCCCTTCTGGTGTTCGGAAATGCACCCCATGAAGGATAGTTTGTCGATTCAGAGTCGTGCAGCGTCTGGTCAAGTCCTCAGCATGGGTAGCGCGGCTGGCCTCAGAAACAAGCAGTGCAAGGGGGTGCACCCCTCTCTCCAACAAATGATCCAACACCCGTACACCGATGTCACGGTCTCCCGCGTAGGCTATTCTAAGTGTCATGGCTGCTACGTTCAATCCTCGGGCTTGGAAAAAGGAACGAGATGCAAAACTAGATTCGCTTATGGTACACTGTGCAGCGAAGTATACCGTGTTTAACGTGAGCATCAATGAATCTTCGTTCCCGGATCAATGATTGGATTCAGCCTTCTCGTCTTCACCCCAACCTACTGTTATGGCTGATGGTTTTTGGGATCGTATTTGTGGTTGTCATTACCGCTGCCCAATCGCTAGGGGATGATCCCTCCGAAATTCCCCTGAGCATCGTCGCCACCATTGGGGTCATCCTCACGGTGGTGATTTTACAGCACCCTTTTTGGGGCTTTGTGATCACCATCGGCGCGATCCCAATCTTTCAGCTTTTGCCCAGATTTTTGGAGAACTATTCGCCACTTACCTTTTTGGGTGGGATCACCTTTGGGGCCTACCTTTTTCGTTACTTCACCTCCAGTGATCCCGATATTCTGGCAAGCCGAAAACGCTTTGAACTGATCATTGCTGGAACGGGCGCGTTGGTCATTTGGGTTTTTGCCATCCGACCAACTGACATCAGTTTAGGCAGCCCCGTAATGACCTTTGCTCAGCTCTTGATTCTGGTTTTCCTCTCCAAACATCTGGTCAAAAACCCCCTCCAAGTGGAGGTTTTGATGATCGCTTTTGGTGCCAGTGCGGCCATCTCAGCGATTCTGGCCGCCAATGACGTGGCTGTACTGCGGACTACGCTGGCGTGGGAAGCGCGCTCAGATGGGCTGGTTGGCAGTGAGAACGAGGCTGCGCGGGTGTTTGCGGTAGGTTTGGTGTTTCTTTATTACCTTTTGCGTACCCGCCGTATGGTGCTTACGCAGATTGTGATTGGGATAGGCATGTCCTTCCTGATTCTAGGATTGATCAGCACAGGCTCCCGCACGGGCACCTTGATTGCGATTATCGCTGGAACTTTTATCTTCCTCAACGAATTGTTTTTCCTACGGCGGCGGGCCCAAAGACAAATCGATCTCTCCGGTGTTTACACCCTCGCTTTGTTTGGGATCGTGTTAATCGTTGTCTTTGGATTCCTCAATCCCTCTCGGATCAGCGCCTCACTCGAAGGACGTTTTGCTCTTTCTTTGGAAGAAAACATTCGGTGGGAGGTATGGAACGTTGGTGTTCGTATGTGGCAGGATTACCCCATTCAAGGGGTGGGCATCGGGCAGTTTGTGGAGTATTCTCAGGATTATTATGTGGGGCGGGTGTATCAACTCAATCTCCACAACACCTATATGAACTATCTGGTCGAGACCGGGCTGATTGGATTTGGGTTGTTTGTCTTTATCGTTGCTGTCGCTGTCTTCTACTATGTTCGCACCATCCGTCAAGCCAACGAACAGTTGGGGCGATTGACCGCGACATGGTTCATCGCTTTTGTTCTATTGTTGATAGGCGGCTTAACCAAACAGGATGACGCCAGCAAGATTCAATGGCTGTGTATCGGTATGAGCATTGCCCTAAAGAACATACATAATGAGGCGACGGCACAAGATGAAACCGCCCCCCAGCCTGATGCCCCTATTGCCTTCGGAGTACCAGAGAACAGGAGAACTGCTCAAGGAGCTTTGAGGGTGCTTCCCGCAACTGGCAGATCAGCAAACCTTTCTATGGCTGATGGCACTTCCTTGCGACGCCCGCCTGCTCCGGAAAAATGAGCGCCTTAAAAACCTTGATCCCAGCTTTGATCAAAGCCGGGATCAAGGGGTCGGTACAGCCCTTTAGAATCCGCTCAACTTGCTCAAATCAGCGCGCCCCTTGGCCAGCCCTGCCACATATTGAAGCAGCCCCAGACGGCTCTCGCGTACCCGTTGATCTTTATCCATGACCAGCACCTTCTCAAAGAATGTGGTCACAGTAGGCACAACGGGCACAAAAGCTTTTAGAAACGCATCAACACTGGGAGATTTGCCGATTTGTGTGTGGGCAAAATCAACGTCGGTAAAAAGCGCCCGTTCTTCATCCCCTTTGAGTGCATCCATATGGATCGTTGATGCGGGCTGATCCCGGGTGATACGCACACATCGAGCAAAGGAGTCGAGGATCAAACTCCAATCGGGGCGTTTGACCCATTCCGCAAGTTCATGGGCATTCAGCAGCGCCCGATAGGGGTTGTGCGCTTGCTCCGCGAGAATAGCGGCGGTTACATCAAAAGGCAGCCCGTACTCGTCTCGGAACAGGGTCTCAAGCCGCGTTCCAATGAAGATGATCAGATCACTTTGGGATTCAGGGCTTATGGAAATCGGCTCTGAGACCGCAACGGCCTTGATTGCCTCACGCAGATCCACGTCCAGTTTGTGGTGAATGAGCGTCTGCACTATCCCATAAGCAGCACGCCGGAGCGCGTAGGGATCAGCAGAAGCAGTAGGCTGCAAGCCCGCGCCAAACAGCCCCACCAGACTATCCAGTCGATCTGCCACGGAAAGCAGCGTCCCGGCGGGGGTTTCGGGCAGGCGATCACCGGCGCTGCGGGGCAGATAACTTTCGAGGATGGTCTCTGCCACCTCAGCGCGTTGTCCTTCACGCAGCGCGTATTCCCGGCCCATGATGCCTTCAAGGCTGGTCATTTCGACCACCATTTGGGTAGCTTGATCAGCACGGGATAGAGGCGCTGCCAGTTCCGCGATGTGCATTGAACTGGCATCGAGATCCAACAGGGAACCCAAGACCGGCACATTCTGGATCAGGCGCTGTACTTTGTCGTAGATCGAGCCGAGTTTCTCCTGAAAAGTCATGGTCTTAAGGCGGTCGAGTCGATCCGCAAGGCGCCGTCTGCGATCTTCGCGGAAGAAAAAGTCCGCGTCTGCAAAACGGGCGGTGAGGACATGTTCATTGCCTGCGATCACATCTTCAAGATGGTAATCGGTGCCGTTACGCACCGCGATAAAGTAGGGCAGCAGCTTGCCCTGTGCATCCTGCACTGGGAAGTAACGCTGCTTAACCCGCATCACCGTGATCAAGACTTCGCGGGGGAGTTCAAGGTATTTGGGGTCAAACGCGCCCCGCAGTGGGGTTGGCTGTTCGACCAGATTAGCGACCTCATCCAGCAGCGACTGGTCAGGGATGATCGTCCCACCAACTTCTGCGGCAAGTCCATTGGCCTTCATCTGAATGGACTCCATGCGCTGCCCCTTACTGAGTAGAATACCGCTGGTCTCCATGGCCCGCAGATAATCTTCAAGGTTGTTCACGTGTATCCGGGGTGAACCAGCAGGGCGGGTGCCTCGAGTCAAGGTCGCGCTGTGCAATTCCGCATAAGTGAACGGCACAACCGCATCACCCAGAAGCGCCACCAGCCAACGGATCGGGCGCGAGAACGCGACCTCGCTGCTGTTCCAACGCATCATGCCTCCAAACTTAATGGAGGCGATCAATCCCGGCAGTTTATCCGCCAAAATTTCGAGGGCAGGTTGCCCAATGATCTTTACCTGTGTCGCGGCATACAACCCGCCTTCAATCTCAGTAGGTTTTAGTGCGGAGGGATCAATGCCCTGCTTACGGGCAAACCCTTCTGCGGCTTTGGTGGGCTTCCCCTCAGCGTCAAACGCCTTATCTGCGGGCGGGCCTTTGATCAGACGATCCTCATCGGGCTGATGTGGAGCCACCTGCCGGGCGATCACCACCAATCGGCGTGGCGTACCGTAAACCTCAATTGGGCCATGGCTCAGGCGCAGTTCTTTGAAGAGTTCCGGGACTGCACGCTGTAGTTGTTCAACGGCCGCATTAACATCATCGGCAGGCAGCTCCTCAGTACCAATTTCAAGGAGGAAATCGGTGGGATGGTCAAACCGACTGGGCACGCGCAGGGTAGGCGAAGTTGGTGATTCGGTTGTCTTCCAGCTCGCGCCGTTATTGATCAGGGGGAATCCCAACGCCTCGCGCTGATCCAGATAGGCTTTGGCGGCATTACGGGTCATTGCGGCCATCCGCCGGAAGTAGTTCGCCCGCTCCGTAACCCCAATCGCCCCCCGCGCATCAAGCACATTAAAGAGGTGGCTGCATTTTAGCACGTAATCGTAAGCGGGGATGATCAGTCCGGCTTCTAGGGCGCGGCGGTGCTCACCCTCGTAGGTGTCATAGACCCGCTTCAGACCCTCAATATCAGCCACTTCAAAATAGTACTTGCAGTGTTCGATCTCACTCTGTAAAAACACATCACGGTAGAGGATGTCGGGCGTCCATTGGATGTTCCACGCGGAATCGCGTTCTTGCAGCGCCAGCACGATGCGCTCGATACCGTAAGTGATCTCCACGCTTACCGGGTCAGTTTTAATCCCACCTGCCTGTTGGAAATAGGTGAACTGGGTGATCTCTTGTCCATCAAGCCAGACTTCCCAACCCAAACCCCACGCCCCAAGGGCTGGGCTTTTCCAGTTATCCTCAACAAAGCGCACATCATGTCGATCCAGATCGATCCCAATCGCTTTGAGGCTTTCCAGATAAAGTTCCTGCGGATTACCCGGATCGGGTTTGAGGATCACCTGATATTGGTAATATGCCTGCATCCGATTGGGATTCTCACCATAACGCCCATCATCTGGGCGGATACTCGGCTCTACATAGGCCACGCGCCAAGGCTCCGGCCCCAATACCCGCAGCAGTGTCGCAGGGTTGTTGGTGCCTGCACCTACCTGCATATTGTAGGGCTGCCATAACAAGCAGCCTTGTCCTGCCCAAAACTGGTGCAGGGTCATGATCACGTTTTGGAAAAGCGATTTGGCCATCAATGTCTCGATCCTTTCGCCCAAGATTATAGACTGTGGTCAGGGCCGATGCGAGGGGGTAGAATTGCTCCCTGCTTTTATGGAGACATAGGCAATAGGCATAAGATGCACAAAAACCAACTCTTAGAAAGACTCAACTCCCATACAGCAAAAGTGGGCATTATCGGTCTCGGTTATGTTGGGCTGCCATTGGCGGTCGCTTTTGCCGAGGTGGGTATTGAAGTCATTGGAGTCGATCTCGATCCCCGCAAAGTAGAGGCCATCAACAAAGGGGTGAGTTACATCCCCGACATCCCCACCGAACAGGTTGCGCCATTGGCCAAATCCGGGAAGCTTCGCGCCGCGAATAACTATGAAGCTCTCAAGGACGTTGATGCAGTGAGCATTTGTGTACCAACACCCCTGCTCAAAACCAAAGACCCAGACATGAGTTATGTGACCAGTTCTCTTGATGCTCTTGCACCCTTGGTGCACCCGGGCATGTTGATCGTTCTCGAAAGCACCACTTACCCCGGCACCACCAACGAACTGGTGATCCCCAAGTTAGTTGATGGACGTTTTAAGGTTGGTGAGGAAGTCTTTATTGCCTTTTCACCGGAGCGGATCGATCCCGGCAATCCCAAATATGGGGTCAAGAACACCCCCAAAGTGATCGGTGGCGTGACCGAGGCCTGTCAAGAAGTGGGCTGTGCCTACTACGGTCAGATCATCGATCAAGTGATCCCAGTCGGTTCCCCCACCGTCGCAGAGCTGGTGAAACTGCTGGAAAACACCTTTCGGGCTGTGAACATCGGGCTGGTGAACGAACTGGCCCTGATGTGTGACAAACTGGGTGTGGACGTGTGGGAAGTGATCCGCGCTGCCACCACCAAACCCTTTGGCTTCATGCCTTTTTATCCCGGCCCGGGGCTAGGCGGGCACTGCATCCCCATCGATCCTCTGTACCTTAGTTGGAAGATGAAGTCACTCAACTACACGGCCCGATTCATTGATCTGGCCAGTGAGATCAACACCTCGATGCCCGTGTATGTGGTCAACAAGATTGCCCACGCCCTCAACGATGAGAGCAAAGCGGTGCGCGGTTCCAAGATCGCGGTGTTGGGGGTGGCCTACAAGAAGGATATTGATGATGTGCGCGAAAGTCCGGCACTGGATGTGATCCAACTGCTGGAGGAACGGGGCGCAGTAGTCAGCTACCATGATCCTTATGTGCCCTCGGTGCGGTTGGAACACGGGCGCAAGATGGAATCGACTCCGCTCACCTCGGAATGGCTCCGTGAAGCGGATTGTGTGGCGATCATCACCAATCACAGCACCTTTGATTATGGCTGGGTCGTGAAAACCGCCAAACTGGTGATGGATACCCGCAACGCTACCGCGGGCAAACGCAGCGGCGGTGCACGGGTGGTCGGGCTGTAAGCGGAGACCCCTCATCTTTTAGGGCAGGTAGGATTCTCCTTACGCAGGGACTCGTAGGGGCAGCCCCGTGTGGCTGCCCGGTATTTTGCCCCCCCGCCCCGGACGACGCAGGCGTCGTCCCTACGCGGGCTTTCGTAGGGACAAGACCTGCCTTGTCCGGTTTTGATACCTTTAACCTTAAATACCTATCCCTGTTCCCCTCTACTGCACTGGGCGCGGGCTGAGGGTCACCTTGATCTCAAGGGTCTCACCATCCCGGAACACGGTGAGGGTGACCGAATCGCCCGGTTTGGTCTTGGTGAACAGGTATCCCAACAGATCTTCAAACACCCGAATTTCATGCTCATCCACTTTGGTGATGATGTCTCCCCCAACAGGAACTGCCTGCCCGTTGATCTCCTCCTGACGGGTGCTGCCCTGAATGCCAGCTTGGGCCGCAGGGCCACCACGCACCACACTGCTTACCAGCACCCCACGGAAGTTGATATCGAGCCCAAGCAGTTCGTTGAGGTCAGAAGTCAGGCTGCTGCCCGTGATCCCCAGATAGGAAATCTCGATCTTGCCATTCTCGATCAGTTCCCCCGCAACCAACTTCACAATGCTGGAAGGGACTGCAAAGCCGATTCCTGCTGACTGGCGGATCTGGGAGCGGATCGCGGTGTTCACCCCAATCACCTCGCCCTTGTAGTTAAACAGAGGCCCACCAGAATTGCCGGGGTTGATGGCAGCGTCAGTCTGAATGATATAGGGAATGCGGAACTGCGATTGAGGCAGGGAACGATTCAGCGCGCTGATGATGCCCTCCGTCATAGAACCATCAAGCCCAAAGGGGCTGCCGATAGCAATAGCCCGTTCGCCCACTTTCAAAATCTCAGAGTCGCCCATGGTCACAGGCTTAAAAACAGCGCGAGCGTCATCCACCTTGATCACTGCGAGATCAGCATCCTGAGAGAGTCCCACGATGGTCGCGGGGAAGGTCAAACCATCATAAAAGGTGACCAAGATTGATTTGGCATTCTCCACCACATGGGCATTGGTGACAATATGCCCCTGTGGATCGTACACGAACCCGGAGCCATAAGCGGTGATCAACTGGTTAGGTTGAAGCTCGTTGGGGGTGGGGGTTTCAAAAGGCAGCAGGTCTTCGGCGCTGTCAGCGGGCACTTCAACGGTGATGCTCACGGTTGAAGGGGCAGTGGTCTCGTACATGCGTGCGAGCAGATCGGACTGTGGATCGGTGACATCATCACCCTGAGCCGGTTGGGCGGTATTGAGCCACGACCCCAACCCGATTCCTATAGCAAACACGGCAATAATCAGGACAAGCGTACCTGACCGCATAAAACGTGACATGGTTGATCTTTCATCCTTATGGTGAGTACTTGGGCTTCTTCCCAATTTGTACTCCGCATCTATTGAGAATGTGTGAATTTTACATAAGCGGGTGGTGAGTTGCCCAAAGCGCATAAGGCAGAGGAAGGAGTGTTGTTGCCCTCTACGCCTGAGGAAGGACCACTCTATGCCCCCAAAACGATCTCTCCATAGGGAGGGAGTTTTTGGGGACAGCCTAGAGGTGGTGCCAAATGACAACGAGTTGAGGGAGTTTATCCCTGTTTGCCCGTGCTGCGCTGTTTCGCGCCCGTGGAGTGAGCATCTTCGTTATCAGTTTCTTCATTTGCGGCTAGTCGTTCCACCCCTACACCTTGATCACCAGTGGTGCTGGCTGTGGAAATCCCGCCTCCGTATTCAGTATGTGAGTACACATCATCCATTGCCGAGACAATATCTTCGAGCGAGGACACTTCCTCGCGGATTTCTGACTGGAGCCGCTGCGCTCTGCTGCTGTCCAGTTCCTTGGCGTCGATCAACTGCATCTTGGCGTGTACCGTACTGAGTTGGGCGACAGTGGTCTCCATTTTGATCTGGGTGCGTTTGACCAAGCTGGCAACCCGTTCAAGGTCTTGCCGCAGCGATTCTTTGATATCCAGTGCACGCTGCAATTCCGCTTTTACGCCCGGATCAGATTCTAAGGTCAGGCGGCGTTTGAGCGACTGTATCTCGGTGGGAATCTGCTGGCGATCACGGGCAATGATGGGGTTGGAACCAAAGGTGTCCACACTCCGTCCAAGTCGGTAGATCAAAGCGATCCACTCGTTGATCTGATCGGCTGTATCTTCCAGCGCCACCCTCATAGCCGAACCCTGTCGTGCCACAAATTCATCAATGATACGTTTGTATTCAAGGGCTTTCTGCATTTGCTGGCGCGCAAAAATATCACGCAAATCGGAAGGATCGTAGCGTTCTTCCATGATCCTTCGGGCGGCTTGTTCGCGGGCTTTGGGGTCGCTCAAGGTGGCGACCAGATAGATCACCTCCAGCACCGCGCCCACGATCAGCCACATCCACGGCTGCATTCCGGGGAAAAGTTGAAGCCCAGAAAAGAACGCAATGATCGTCAACCCGATGGTGACTCCGCTGGGCCAAGTGAAAAATGCGTCCGTTAGCATTTCCCCAAAGGCGCGATTGCGCATCTCATCAAGGGGAGCATTGTCTTTCGCCATGCGGGTATTCTCCAAAACAAAGGGCAAATCTACTTTCTCAATTGTAGCGCGATTCATAGGGGCAAACGAAATTCAGACCCGCTATAATGGCTCTCATGAGGAACCAAACACTTTCACGTATCTTTATTTTGGGTGCAACCGGACGGGTAGGGCAGCGTTTGATGGCCCGCCTAAGCGAAGGAGGGTACCCTCTTGAAGGGCCGCCCCCAGATGATCCGGACATCCTCAGTTTTGAGTCCGTGCGTGCACGCTTGCGGGATTATGCCCCCACCCTTGTGATCAACTGTGCTGCGTTGACCAATGTCGATTACTGCGCTGAACACCCCGAAGAAGCGTACCGGGTCAATGCCTTGGGAGTGCAAAATATCGCTCTTGTGTGTGCGGAAATCGGTGCGACCTTGTGCCATATCAGCACCAATGAGGTTTTTGATGGGCTGAAAGGTTCTCCTTATTGGGAGAGCGACCCCACGCACCCGATCAACCCTTATGGGTACAGCAAGTGGGCCGCGGAAGCCATGATCCGGGACGCCCTTCCCCGCCATATGATCGTGCGCACCAGTTGGCTTTTTGCCCATGATGGGGTCAATTTTCTGCACAAGATCAAAGCCGCGGCGCTGGCCGGCAAACCTCTCTCGGTGGTTACGGACGAGATCGCCTGCCCTACCTACAATGAGGATTTTGTGGAGGCGCTGGTTAAACTGGTCCAGACTGAGCGCTGCGGCACTTACCATTTGGTCAATGAAGGGTACGCCTCACGTTATGATTTCGCCCGCTGTATTTTGGATACCTACGGGATGCGAGACTACCCTATCACACCGATCTCATTGGCGCAGTTCAAACGCCCCTCAACTCCGCCTCCGTTTGGGGTCCTGCGCAACCTGATCGGCGCCCATCTGGGGATTGTACTGCGCCACTGGCGGGAAGCTGTTGAAGCTTTCGTCGAACGGGAAAAACGCGAAGATCCTCATGTCTGAACCCGTACTTTTTTCAATCATCATCCCCAACTGGAACGGTCTCAAGCATCTGCCCCCATGCCTGAATGCCTTGCGTGCGCAGAGTCATCACCATCTGGAGATCATCCTTGCTGACAATGCCTCAGTGGATGGTTCTCAAGCATTTATCGCCCGTGAGTATCCCGAAGTAAAGCTGGTGCAGCTCCCTAAAAACCGCGGCTTCACTGGGGCCTGTAATGCCGGATTGCAAGCTGCAACTGGGGAGTTCCTGTGCCTACTCAACAATGATACGGAGGTTGCCCCGGACTGGGCCGCCGAAGTGATCGCCTGTTTTGAGCGCCACCCCGAAGCGGGCATGGTTGCTTCTCGGATGATGCTTTTTGAGAAGCGGGATCACTTTCACACTGCGGGCGACTTTTACGGGGTGAACGGCTACCCCGGCAATCGGGGCGCATGGCAGCGTGACGAAGGGCAGTTCGCAGAGGAAGAATACGTGTTCAGTGCGTGCGGCGGTTCCTCTGTTTACCGCCGGGTGATGCTCGATCAGGTGGGTCTGCTGGACGATGACTTCTTCTTTTCGATGGAAGATGTTGATCTGGGCTGGCGGGCCCAGTTGGCCGGTTGGAAATGCGTTTATGCCCCGCGTGCGGTGGTTTATCACCATCTGGCGGCCACTGGCGGGGGCACTACTTCCAGCTTCTATGATGGTCGTAACGCGATCTATGTCCTGATCAAGGATTATCCCACACCCCTCTTTCGTAAATACTGGCGGCGTGTTCTGGGCAAACATGCCGGGATCGCGTGGGAAGCACTGCGCGCATGGCGAGGTAAAGCAGCACGGGCAAAGCTGCGGGGCATCGCCACGGGATTAGTGCATTTGCCCATGCTGCTGCGCAAACGGCGGGCTGTCCAGAAGACCCGGCGTGTTACAATAGACTATCTGGAATCGATCCTGAGTCACTAACCCTTATTGAGGTGTCCGCTTGACTGCCAAGACCACCACCACCGCTTATGAAGGCGTGATCGGCTTGGAGATCCACGCCGAATTGGAGACCGAAAGTAAAATGTTCTGCGGCTGCGCAGTGGTCGATTCAACCACTGCCGCACCCAATACCTACGTGTGCCCGATCTGTCTGGGATTCCCCGGCGTGCTGCCGGTGATCAACAAACGGGCGGTGGAATTTGCGATCAAAGTGGGGCTGGCCCTGAACTGCGAGATCGCCACCGTGAACGTTTTCGCCCGTAAAAGCTATTTTTATCCCGATCTACCCAAGGGCTATCAGATCAGCCAGTACGAACTGCCTCTGTGCAAAAATGGCTGGACGGAGATCGATCTGCCTGACGGCAGCACTAAACGCATCGGCATTCGGCGGGCCCACCTCGAAGAAGATACGGGCAAGTCGATCCATGTCGGCGGCAGCAGCCTGATCGACTTCAACCGCTCTGGTGTACCCTTGCTGGAGATCGTCACTGAACCGGATATTCGTAACGGCATCGAGGCCGAGGCTTTTGGGCGCAAACTGCGCGCAATTCTGCAATATCTGGGGGTGAACAGCGGCGACATGTCCAAAGGGGTACTGCGCATGGAGCCAAATATCAGCGTGCGCCCGGTGGGCAGCACTGAGTTCCGTACCCGCACCGAGGTCAAAAACCTAAACAGCATCCGTTCCGTGCAGCGCGCTTCCGATTATGAGATCGAGCGCCATATCAAGGTATGGGAATCCGGCGGGGAAGTGGTGCAGGCGACCATGGGTTGGGACGAAGCCCGTCAGCAGACGGTGCTTCAGCGCACCAAAGAGAGCGCCCACGACTATCGTTACTTCCCCGAACCTGATCTGCCCATTCTGAACACTTCCCGCGAGTGGGTTGAGGCGATTCGGGCCCATTTGCCCGAACTACCCGACACCAAGCGAGATCGGCTGATGAAAGCTGGACTGAGCCGTTATGACGCTTCAGTGCTGGTTGCGGATCGTCCCGTGGCGGACTACTTTGAGCGGGTCATGCAGGCTGGTGCAGACCCTAAAAAGGGTGCAAATTGGATCATCAACGAACTGTTCGCCCGGATGAATAAAGCCGCACTGAGCGCCGAACGGGTCAATGAACAGAAGGTTTCCCCAGAGGCGCTGGCAGGTCTGATCAAATTGGTGGACGCAGGCACGATCAACAACAACGCCGCCAAGAAGGTCCTAGATGCGGTCTTCGCCGAAGGCGGCGAACCCTCTGCATGGGTGGCCAAACTAGGTTTGGAGCAGACGCAGGATACCAGTGCAGTCGAAGCCGCGGTGGAGAAGGTTCTAGGGGCCAACCCCGGCGAAACGGATCGCTTCTGTGCTGGCGAGGAAAAAGTCTTTAAGTTCCTGATCGGTCAGGTAATGCGTGAGGGGCGGGGCAAGTTCCCGGCGGAACTGGCCAACGACGTCCTCACTGCTAAACTTAATGCCCGCTGCGGCAAAAGCTGATTCCCAAACCGCCCATCTGCCGTAGGTTAAACAAGTCCGACGGAAGTGGGCGGGAACCCTGCATCTCGCCTCCTCACGCCGGGGGGCGAGGATGTAGATGCCAATCCCCCCAATATGCCCCATCCCCGATCTGGCTCCGCTGTTCTCAAGGGATCAATCATCGTCTATAATGATCACATTCTACCGATAGGGTTCAGAATAATTCGTGTTGATGGAGTGTGAGGAGTAACGAGGGTGGCGCGTAGTTACCATATCTGGACGTTGGGCTGCCAGATGAACGTCGCGGACTCGCAGCGTTTGGCAAGTGAACTGGAAAAAATGGGCTTTCGGGCCTCCGAACAGCCCGATGAAGCCGATGTACTGGTCGTGAATACCTGTGTGGTGCGGCAGGGCGCTGAAGAAAAGGGTGTTTCCCGTCTGAATCTGCTGCGCCCCATCAAACAGCGCTACCCAGATAAGGTGATCGGGCTGATGGGCTGCATGGTCGGGGTGCGTGATCCCCTTCCCCTGCGTAAACGCTTCCCTTATGTGGATGTGTTTATGGCGCCTTCTGACCCCGAACCGATGATCGACTTCTTGCACGAACGGGGCCTCGAAGGCGAGGCGATCAGTGTGGAGGATGAAGCCCGCAGCCTGCGTGATGCGATTCAGGATGAGGAATTACTGCTTCTGCCTGCCCATGAACGGGGAACATTGATCAGCGCCCATGTGCCCGTGGTTTATGGCTGCTCTCATGCTTGCGCCTTCTGCATCATCCCCTTCCGTCGGGGGGTGGAACGCAGCCGCAGCGTGGGTGAGATCGTCGCCGATGTGCGCAGCCTCACCCGGCAGGGGGTCAAAGAGATCACCCTGCTCGGTCAGATCGTGGATCGTTATGGCAAGGATGTGGGCGATGGCCCCGATCTGGCTGATCTGCTGCGCCTTGTGCATGAGGTCGGTTCAGGCGAAGGTTTAGAGCGGATTCGATTCCTCACCAGCCACCCCAAATGGATGACTGACAAACTCCTTGACACGGTCGCGGAACTGCCCCGAATCATGCCCCATATCGAAGTGCCTGTTCAGGCGGGTGATGATGAAGTGCTGCGCCGCATGAAGCGGGGTTACACCCAAGAGGACTACCGCCGCTTGATCGCCCGTATCCGGGAGCGTATCCCCGAAGTGGCCATCAACACCGATATTATCGTAGGCTTCCCCGGTGAGACTGAAGCCCAGTTCATGCAGACCTACACCCTGCTGGACGAGCTGAAACTGGACAAGATTCATATTGCCAAGTACAGCCCCCGCCCCCAGACGGTCAGCGAACGTACCATGGCGGATGATGTGCCTGAAGCGGAAAAAGAAGATCGGCGTAAACGGCTTGAGGATTTACATGCCCGCACCAGCGCCCAGATCAACGCATCTTTTTTGGGGCGCACTGTCGAAGTCTTGATCGAAGCCCGCCAGCATGACAAGTGGCGCGGGCGCACACCTCAGAATAAACTTGTGTTTGTGAACGATGATTCTGGGGATCGACTGGGGCAGGTAGTGAATGCTGAGATCATCTGGACGGGACCGTGGTCGATGCAGGGACGGCTCCCCGGCACTCAGGTGATGCCTCAGGCTGAGGTGATCGAACTCAAAGAAGCCTGAGGTGTATCTTGAGGTTTCTACCCATCAGATGAAGTCAGGCTGAAGCAGTGAAGTTGCAAAGGGGGAACTGGTGGCCCGAAAACTGATCAGTTTGCTGGTGCTGGCGGCTGCGGTTTTGGGCTGTAACCTGCTGGGCAGCAGCAGTCTCACCCCGCCCCCTCCGGGAGAAGGTACACCCTTGCCCGACGGCGGGGGGGTACCTGCGGTTGTGATCGATTCTCCCGCCAACGGCTCACAAGGTATTTTGGGGCAAACCCTGACGATCCGAGTTCACGCCTCGGATGGGGTGGGGATCACCCGGGTGGTGCTGCGCGAATCAGGGCGGATCGTGGTCTCGCAGCCCTCGCCTGACCCCGTGCCCAACTTTGAGGCCTTGCTGCCCTATAAACCGTCCCGGATGGGCAGCGTCACCCTTGAGGTAATCGCTTACCGAGGTACTTCGGAAAGTGCGCCCGCCGCCCTCAGTCTCGATATTGTGGGCAGTGCTGGGGAACTGCGCAATCCCGGCTCCCTTGATCCCACTTCCGGGGCGGCTTCGGGGTCAGCGGTATGCACTGGGCAGGTGAATGTAAATAACCTCAACCTTCGCGCTGGTCCCGGGACCAACTATGACATCATCACCAAACTGGGGCTTGGCGAAAACTTGAACGTGATCGGGCGCAACCAAGATACCAGTTGGCTGCAAATCCGGCGCGATGGCGGTGTGCAGGGGTGGGTAAGTGCCCAGTACCTCAACCTCGTTGGGGATTGTTCTCAAGCGCCCATCGTCAGCCCTTAGAATCAGCGGATGATTATGAAGACTGCCCCTAAAGAACGCCTCGATGTGCTTCTGGTCGAACGCGGCAGCGCCGACTCGCGGGAGGCGGCCCGCCGTTTGATCATGGCCGGTGAGGTTCGGGTCAACGGGCAGGTAGTGAGCAAACCCGGTCAACGGGTGAGCGTAAATGCTCCCATCAGTTTGCGGGCTGCGCCGCGCTTTGTGAGCCGGGGTGGCGAAAAACTCGACGCGGCTCTGAGCGCCTTCGGGCTGAGCGTGGAGGGCTTGGTGTGCGCTGATGTGGGTGCCAGTACCGGCGGCTTCACCGACTGTCTGCTTCAGCGGGGCGCGCACAAAGTCTACGCCATTGATGTGGGTTACGGTCAGCTTGATTATCGTCTGCGAGGAGACTCCCGCGTCGTGGTGATGGAGCGGGTCAACGCCCGCTACCTCGAAAGCCTGCCCGAAAAAGTGAGTTTTGTGTGCCTTGATGCCTCATTTATTCCCCTAAAGCTGCTTTTACCAGCAGTGATTGGCTGGCTTCAGGAGCAGGCCGAGGTGATCCCTTTGATCAAGCCGCAGTTTGAGGCCGGCAGGGCCGATGTGGGCAAAAACGGGGTGGTCCGTTCCGCCGAAGTTCATGCGCGGGTGCTGCACGAAGTTCTGAACTTTGCTCACGAATCTGGCTTTGGGGTGGGCGGTCTGGTGCGCAGCCCTCTCAAGGGCCCTGCGGGCAACGCCGAGTTTTTGGCTTGGCTCACATGGGGGCAAGGTAAAGGGATCAACTTTGAGCCGCTTATCCCCGGCGTATTGGAAGCAAGTGCGCTAGAATTGCCCCCTATCCGATCCGAGACTGAAGATCAGACGGAAAACCAATCGTGAGCGACAGCCGTAAACGCAGCCATGTAAAACCCCGCACGCCACAGGCACGGACACACTGGTATCATCCCGCGATCAAAGGCGAAGCACGTCCCCGCCGCACTCAAGTATCCTCCCCCCCGGAGTCCCCGGAAAGGGGTAGGGCGCGTGAACGTCAGCGCCGCCGTGAGGAAGACCGTCGGTTACCTCAGGTGGAGTGGACGTGGGCAGTGATCGGGATGGCCATGGCGGGCGTGGTTGGGGTGATCGCGCTACTTCTGCTGGTGACTACTTCAGGCGGCGCATCCCCCACCGTGGGAGAGGCCGCGACTGCGGCCGCCCTCAACCTAGAAACCCCAACTGGGGTATCCATGCAGCCTGTTTCGGTTGATGTCCTGCCGACCGTGGAAATCAAGAACTTCAACGGCACCCGTCGAGTCACGGTGCTGTTGATGGGTCTAGATAAACGCCCCGGAGAACGGGGGACGGGCTTTCGCAGCGACACCATGATGCTGTTGAGTCTTGATCCTATCACCAACCGACTCAGTATGCTCAGTATCCCCCGTGACGTTCAAGTGCCTATCCCTTTGCCCGGTGAGACGGATCTGCGCCCGATCAACACCGCCTATGTGCTGGGCGAGCTGCACCGCCCCGGTTATGGCCCCAAATTGGCCGCAGAGACCGTCCAGTATAATTTGGGAATCCCCATTGACTACTATGTGGTGGTTTCCTTTGAGACTGTGATTCAACTAGTGGACGCCATTGGGGGAATCACCATTGAGGTGGCCACAGAAATCGTGGATGAGCAGTACCCAGACATGTACACCTACGGTTATGATCCACTCTATATCCCCGCCGGACGGATTGATATGAACGGTGAACTGGCCCTCAAATATGCCCGTACCCGCCACCAGACCAGTGACTTTGACCGGGCGAAGCGCCAGCAGCAGGTGATTCTGGCCATACGTGAGAAGGTGACCAACCCGGAGATGCTGGTTTCACTCGTGCCTCGCATCCCTCAAATTTGGGATGAAGTGAGCAAAGGCATTATCACGGATATTCCTTTTGATCAGATGCTCAGCATCGCATGGTATGTCAAAGATATTGCCCTTGATAACCTCCATCGGGGATCGGTGGATGGCAAATACATTTTGGTGGTTAATCAGGGTGGGGTGGGGGTCATGACCATCAACCGGAATGAAATTGCCAACCTGATGATCGAGGTTTTTGGGGAGAACTACAACCGCTAGAGTGCTTCCAGACGTAATAAGAATCCATGGCTGACGTCATCTACCTACACTTTTTACTTGATCACTCTGCCTCCATGACAGGTGCGCCGTTGGAGGCCCTCAAACAGGGCTTTCAACTAGCCCATTCAACCTTTTCCGCACACCTCCGCCACACTTTGATCGCCAGCGTGATCTCCTTTGAGAGCCGTCCGCATTTGATCAGCCGTCCCACCGAGATCAGCAAGATCGACGGATTGGGCGTGCTTGAACCCGGTGGGACTTCCTGCCTTGGGCGGGCCTTGCGCCTCCTTGAGGAGATTATGCCGCCCAAACGTCCCTCCGTAGTCTATCTTTTTAGTGATGGTGAACCCACCGATGATTGGCAGGTAATCTACCAAAATTTGCGCCCTCGACTGGACAAACTGATCGGGATTGCCTGTGGTTTGTATCCGCACGAGGCATGGTTTGAACAGCACGTTGATCAATCGTTTGAGGTGAGCAACCTGACCCCAGACATGTACCTGCGCACTCTCCGCGGCTTTGAGGGCTGAGCACCAGAACGTCTTGCGGGGATGTCTCCTTCAGCCCACATTCAGCGCATTTGCCTAAAGGGCTGTACAATCAAGGCTCAATAGTCCCATCGCTGCAATCACCCGCAATGCCCGTATGCAGGGAGTCAACGATGTCAAAGTTAGTTTTGCCCGGTAAAAGTTTTCCCCTCGGTGCCACTGTCCTCCCCGACGGAATCAATTTTTGTGTGTTCTCCAAAAACTGCACCGATTTAGAACTGCTGCTGTATGACAGCCCTACCGCGCCACAGCCTTCCCGGGTCATTCGCCTTGACCCGCAGATGAATCGCACTTTTTATTATTGGCACGCCTTTTTACCGGGATTGCTGCCGGGGCAGGTATATGCCTATCGAGCCTCCGGCCCGTTTGCCCCAGAACGTGGACACCGCTTTGACGGTCATAAAGTCCTGCTCGACCCTTATGCGCGAGCAGTAGCCAACGCCCAAAACTACCAGCGGGAAGCAGCCCGCCGCCCCGGTGATAATAGTCCTTATGCCTTACGGGGGGTAGCGGTTGACACCGCCGCTTACGATTGGGAAGGAGATGCGCCGCTGCCTCGTCCCAACCGCCGCCGGGTGATCTATGAGATGCACGTTGATGCTTTCACCCGGCATCCCAACTCTGGGGTGTCGCCCCAGCGACGAGGGACTTTTGCCGGAGTGATCGAGAAGATTCCCTATTTGCAAAGTCTGGGGATCAATGCGGTTGAACTGCTGCCTGTGCAGCACTTTGATGATCAGGATGCTCCTTCGGGCCATCGTAATTACTGGGGCTACACCCCCATCGCTTTTTTTGCGCCTCACAGCACTTACAGCGCTGATCCTAACCCCTTGGGCATCGTGAACGAATTTCGGGATATGGTCAAAGCCCTCCACCGCGCCGGTATTGAGGTGATCCTTGATGTGGTCTTTAACCACACTGCTGAAGGTGATCACCGTGGCCCAACGCTCTCCTTTCGGGGGCTGGAAAACCGCGCTTATTACATTTTGGAACCTGATCAGGGGTACTACTCAAACTTCAGCGGGTGCGGCAACACCCTGAACACCAATCAGTCGATTGTGCGCCGTTTTATCATCGACTGCCTGCGTTATTGGGTTGCCGAAATGCACGTGGACGGATTCCGGTTTGATCTGGCCTCGGTGATGGCCCGGGATGAATGGGGGCACCCCCTCAAAAGCCCGCCCATCCTGTGGGAGATCGAGTCTGATCCAATCCTTGCGGGTACAGAAATCATCGCGGAGGCATGGGACGCGGTGGGGTTATATCAGGTGGGATCGTTCATTGGTCACCGCTGGGCGGAGTGGAACGGCAAGTTTCGGGATGATCTGCGTCGGTTTGTCAAAAGTGATGGGGGCATGACCGGAGTCCTCGCAGCACGTCTCGTAGGCAGCCCCGATCTTTACCCTCATCCCTCGCGGGAGGCCCAGCGCAGCATCAACTTTGTGACCTGCCACGATGGGTTCACCCTTAACGATCTGGTGAGCTACAACCAGAAACACAATGAGGCCAACGGTGAAAATAACCGAGATGGGAACGACTGCAACTTTAGCTGGAACTGTGGGGTGGAGGGCCCCACAGAGGATAAGTCTATAGAGACCCTTCGGGTGCGGCAGATCAAAAATCTCTTAACGTTTTTATTTTTCTCACAGGGCACGCCCATGCTGCTCATGGGGGATGAAGTGCGTCGCACCCAAAAAGGCAACAATAATACCTATGCCCAGAACAATGATCTGAACTGGTTTGATTGGACAGGTGTTAAGCGCCATGCGGAGATTTTGCGTTTCACCCAAAAGGTGATCGCACTGACGGCAGCACATGATATCTTTCAGGAACCGCGCTCTTGGGCCAATCCGGAAGGCCATACCAAGCCGTGGATCACGTGGCATGGGGTGCGCCTTAATCAGCCCGATTGGGGAGGGGAATCGCGCACACTGGCTGCATGGCTGATCCATCCCCCAAGCAAAGTGCAGTACTATTTCATCTTTAATGCCTACTGGGAGGTATTGAACTTTGAACTGCCTTCACTGCGGGGTGGGGGCCGCTGGCGAAGGCTGATCGATACCGCGCAGCCCCCACCTGATGACATCAGTGCGGTCGAGTCCGCTCCGATGCACAAGGGTAATCATTACCGTGTGGAGGGGCGCTCAGTCGTGATCCTGATTGGAGACATGCACGAGGGCACGGGCCGCAAAGCAACACAATGACCCTCCCTCATAGACCTTAAGGTGAGTTTGAGGGAGGGCAGGGTCTACTCATTTCACCCCGCAGTACTTCCAAGCGCCATCTTCCTGAAGGCTTTTGTACTGGCGTGCGCCTAAATCCCAATTACGACTTTCGCCTGCATAGGTGGTGACCATTTTACCCACACAGCTCACGATGGTGAACTCGCCGTCTTTTTCACCAGCAGTGCAGGTGAGGTTCTCAATCACCGGACTCATGGCCCCAAATGAGGCCGCCTCATTTCGGGCGTCACTCTCACGGGCTTTGCAGGCAAGGGCAACAATCTTGTTTTCGTCGCCGGTGGTACGGGTGCGTAAGTACTCCTCAACGGACTTCTCTGGGGAGCCTCCCCCGCCGCCCCCTGAGCAAGCGGTTAAGATCAGCAGCAGAGCGCATAATAGAAGGATAAAACGGTTCAAAGTCATGGACGTACCACCGGAACGAACGTTGAATCGAATGCAAGTTTAAGCGCCGGATTGCGGAAAGCGACCTTCTCTGACTGCTGGCAAGCAGTCAGCCCCTTATTCAGGATATCCTCAAAGGGCGTGCCCCGAAGTTTCTCCGCACCAGCCTCACCAGCCGCCAAGGGTAATATCGGTGCGAGGCTGTTTTCGATCAGGTACACATCAGAGCCGTTCTCGACCTTTTCGCGGCGGGCGATACCCCCGAACCCTACAAAGAGATCAACCACTGGTTTGGTGTGCATATCGCTCACCCCATCCCCAATGAACAATTTTCGCCCCCATGTACCCGTCGAAAGTTGACGTACAATGTCTGGTTTGCCTGCGGAGATAGTTAAAGGGCTGTGTTCATAGGCGAGATATGACTGACGGGTAGGTGCGGCCGGGTCGTAATATTTCCACCACTCACCAGAGAGTTCATTAAACTCCAATTCAACAGCGCGCACCCGTTCCGGAGGGACCCCTAAACGAGCTCCAAAACCGCGCACTGGTGCCGCGAGACCCCCGCTGATGATAAACACCTTTTTGCCCAGATAGTGAAGGGCACTGAGAACATTCAGAGTATCGGGCACCATTTGATCCCAATACATCTGCTCAATTTCCTGTAACTGCCCCCGGGTGGGGCGGATGGCCTTAAGCCGCTTACCGTAGACCTCGGCCAGATCAAGATCGCCATCCATGGCTTTTTGGGTAAGCAGCCCTACACGCAGTTCTTTCCCTTTCATGCGCGCCAGTTCATCTACCCCTTCAATGGCCGAAAGAGTGCTGTCACAGTCGAAAAAGATCAAATCGAAACTCGTCCAGCGGGTATTGGTCGCCACGTTTCGGGTTGTCCTTCTGATATGGATATGGCTTTTAGAGTCTCATGATGTGGGCATTATAGCACTGGCTTGCTCACTTGGGGTTTCGATCATTTGGCGGATCGACCAAATCGTCCCGTTTGCGTCGTTTTTTCTCACGTTCTTCTCGCATTGCGGCATTTTTGGCGGGTGAACCCCGCAGACTTGCTTCCACCCGGCGATAGGTGCGCATGGCTCGGTCACGCCAGAAGGCAGCCACATACTGCACCTCGCGCCGACTTTGGGCTAGTGCTGCACCCAAACCACGCTTTTGGGGTCTGGGGACACCTTGCCATTGGATCACCGCCGCCGCCCACGTCAAACCGCCGCCAAAACCCACCAGCACAATATTGTCCTCAGGTTTGATGCGCCCTTCGCGCTCTGCTTCACACAGGGCGATGGGGATCGATGCGGCGGAGGTGTTGCCGTAACGATGGACGTTGCTGTAAAACATGCTCTCAGGAATGTTGAGCGCTCGCGCCGCAGCGGTCAGGATGCGCTGATTAGCTTGATGAGGAATGATCAATTGAATGTCGTTCATGCCTAAACCAGCGGCATCAATGGCCTGACGAACGCTGTCCTGCATGATGTGAACCGCAAAACGGAATACCTCACGCCCATCCATGTGGATTTTATGGAGTGCCCACCCGTCCGGGATGCTGCTCCGCCCCACAGTAGGGATGCCCAATAGTTCCGCACCGGAGCCATCAGAACCCAAAACACAGGATAACAACCCGCCCGCATCTTCACTGCCTTCTAACACCACGGCCCCTGCACCATCACCAAAGAGGACGCATGTCCCCCGATCATTCCAGTCCAGAACCCGCGAGTTGAGTTCCGCGCCGATGATCAGGGCTTTCTCAATGCTCCGTGTGCGAATCGCTTGCGCGCCCATATTGAGCGCATACACAAAACCCGAACATGCCGCGCTCAGATCAAAGGCCCCAGCGCGTGTTGCACCCAACAGATTTTGAATACGGCTGGCTGTGGTGGGGTAAATGTCTTCCGGGGTGGAGGTGGCCACAATGATCATGTCTAGATCGGTCGGTAGCACATCGGCCCGATCAAGGGCTTTGCGGGCCGCTTCAAAAGCGAGCGTGACTACCGAGTCGCGCTCGGAGGCGATTCGGCGTTCCTGAATCCCAGTGCGTGAGCGAATCCACTCATCCGTGGTCTCAACCACAGCTTCAAGCTCAGCATTGGTGACCACCCGATTGGGCACTTCCATCCCCCAACCGGTAATATGGGCATGGCGAATATGCTGCGGATTCAGGATGTTCCGCACCATTGACAGTGGATTCCCACCGCCTTCGCCATGACCTTTGCGCAGGTTGCCATTCTCGCCCATCGCAGATGCCCCCTTCTGGTTACCCTTCAAATTGACCCAGAATCAAGACGGCGTTGTGCCCCCCAAAGCCGAAGGAATTGCTCATTACCCGCTTCACTGGGTAAGCTACCCCTACATTGGGGGTGTAATCCAAGTCGCAGTCAGGATCAGGGGTATTCAGGTTAGCAGTGGGAGGGATAAAACCTTTCACAAGGCTCATCACACTGATCACGGCTTCAACACTGCTGGCAGCCCCAAGCATGTGTCCTGTTACACCTTTGATCGAGCTGATCTTAATGTCGTAGGCTTTTTCACCCCAAACGCTCTTGATCGCACGCGTTTCGCTGGCATCATTGAGCGGTGTGCTGGTTCCATGTGCATTGATGTAGTCAATAGCCTCTGGGCCCACACCAGCAGATCGAAGGGCTTTGCTCATGGCGACCCGTGCGCCCTCACCGTTTTCCATTGGGGCGGTCACATGATGCGCATCGTCGGTTGTGCCGTAACCGAGGACTTCGGCATAAATCCGAGCGCCCCGGGACTGAGCATGTTCCAGCGACTCCAGCACCACAATCCCCGCGCCTTCAGCCATCACAAAACCATCACGGGTGGCATCAAAAGGACGCGAGGCCGTGAGTGGATCATCATTACGTTTGGTAAGCGCCCCCATGTTACTGAACCCTGCAAGGGCGATGGGCACAATGCCCGCTTCGGTGCTGCCTGCGATCATCACCTGTGCCGATCCTCGCCGAATCATTTCGGCGGCCTCACCAATGGCGTTGTTACCCGTCGCACAGGCCGTAGAGATGGACATATTGGGCCCGCGCAAGTTAAACTCGATAGCCACCCGTCCAGTGGGGCTATCTGGGAGCATCATCGGGATCAACAGCGGACTCACGACACGCATCCCTTTTTCAGCGGCCAAACGGGCCTGTTCCAGCAGGGTTTCGATCCCCCCCACCCCAGAACCGATCACGCAGCCGACCTCATAAGGGTCTTCCTGAGCAATATCCACCCCAGAGTCCTTAAGGGCTTCCTGAGTGGCGACCAGCGCAAATTGCGTGGTTCGATCCATTCGACGTGCTTCACGGTGTCCAAACCGTGCCTTAGAATCAAACCCCTTCACCTCCCCGGCGATATGCACTTCCATTCCGGATGGGTCAAAACGGGTGATAGGGCCTATCCCGGAGCGTCCCGCGGCGATGTTTTGCCATGCCTCCTCAACCGTGTTTCCGCAGGGGCAGATCGTGCCTAAGCCGGTCACTACTACACGTTGTCGCTGCATAATGTCCTCATCCTCTCTGAAAAGGTAAACTCCGAAAACAGGGGTTTTCGGTGAGGTGCATCCTAATTGAAGTATCTATGAAAGCGATTGCCTATTTTAGCACACCCGATCAAACCATTAACGCTCAAGGGGGCGACACTTACTTCTATGACAGGAGACAGCCTGAGGGTATGTTCGGCACGGGCGAAAAGTGTGTTTTTTTGCCCTCACGCTAAATCTCTCTCCCTCAGGGTGAGAGACTTAAAGACGTGCGGCGTCTTACTCCCTTCTCCATGAGGACAAAGGGCCGGGGGTGAAGGCTTCCTAAAAACGTGCTTTATAGACGCTCACCGTATGGGTTCACCTTCCAAGCAGCTCCAATTCTTGAGGACTTCACCTTCCCGTTCAAATGCACATTGGTAGATCAACGGGCATTTTGTAGAATCACACGTCATGTTTCCACTCAAACCCATTGAATCAACGAGAGAAGCGATTTTTATCTCATGCCCAAACGAACTGACTTGCATCGAATCCTCGTGATTGGCTCCGGCCCAATTGTGATTGGGCAGGGTTGCGAATTTGACTACAGCGGCGCTCAGGCATGTAAGGCGCTCCGCCGTGAGGGGTATCAGGTGATCCTGATCAACAGCAACCCCGCCACCATCATGACTGATCCTGAATTTGCAGATGTGACCTACATTGAACCCCTTACCCCAGATGTGCTGCGTTTGATCATCGAAAAAGAACGCCCAGATGCAATTCTACCCACGATGGGCGGGCAAACTGGGCTAAATCTGGCGATGGCGCTTTATCATGATGGAACCCTCGAAAGGGAAGGAATCACCCTCATTGGGGCCAATGCGGCCGCCATCGAAGTGGCTGAGGATCGGGAACTCTTCCGGGCGGCCATGACCGAGATCGGCTTAAGAATGCCCGAAAGCGCAGCGGTCACAACAGTTCAGGCTGCTTTGGATTTTGCCGAGACAATCGGCTTTCCAGTGTTGGTGCGGGCTTCTTTCACCCTCGGTGGTACGGGTGGTGGAATCGCCCAAACCCCGGAAGAACTGCGTCGTCTGGCCGATATTGGACTGACTGAAAGCCCCATCGGTCAAATACTGGTCGATCAGTCGGTGATCGGTTGGAAAGAATACGAACTGGAGATCATGCGTGATAAAAAGGACAACTTTGTGGTCGTATGTTCAATTGAGAACCTCGATCCAATGGGTGTCCATACAGGTGACAGCATCACCGTTGCGCCCATTCAAACCCTTACTGACCGTGAAATGCAGCGCCTTCGGGACATGGCCCGCCTGATCGTTCGCCGGGTGGGTCTGGAGACGGGTGGTGCTAATGTCCAATTTGCGGTCAACCCCGCTGATGGTTCAGTGGTGGTGGTGGAGATGAATCCCCGGGTCTCGCGTTCCTCGGCCCTCGCAAGTAAGGCCACCGGATTCCCTATCGCCAAGATCGCGGCGCTGGTAGCAGTGGGTTACACCCTTGATGAGATCACCAATGACATCACCCGCAAAACCAAGGCCAGTTTTGAGCCATCACTCGATTATGTAGTGGTCAAAATCCCCCGTTGGAACTTTGAGAAGTTCCGAGGCACAGATAACACCCTCGGGCCTCAAATGAAAGCGATTGGGGAGGTGATGGCTATTGGGCGCACCTTTGCTGAATCCCTGCAAAAAGCTATCAGCAGCCTTGAAATTGGACTGTTCGGGTTTGGCTACAAACTGAATGATCCCCAATATGACGTCGTCCTTGATCAGATCACCATCCCCACTGCACAGCGCCTGCATCAGGTGGCGGTGATGATGAATCGTGGGGTTGAGGATGAGATCATCTGCCGCTTGACGGGGTACGACGCTTGGTTTGTGCGACAACTGCGGCTGATTCACGAGACCGCCGACGAAATCCGGGGAAGCACCCTCAGCGCGATCCAGCCTGTGGACTGGGTACGTTACAAGCAGTTAGGTTTCTCGGACAAGTATCTGGCGCAGCTTATGGGTACGGATGAACTGACGGTGCGTGATGCACGTAAGCCTCATGCTAAAGCCAACTTCTACCGGGTGGATACCTGCGCCGCCGAAT
This sequence comes from Anaerolinea sp., assembly GCA_014879835.1. Classification (GTDB taxonomy): domain Bacteria; phylum Chloroflexota; class Anaerolineae; order Aggregatilineales; family UBA2796; genus UBA2796. Next base: position 14,549 of record JACSRJ010000141.1, on the reverse strand, counting down.
TTGAGGCCTTCACCCCTTACCTCTACAGCACCTATGAGCGTGATTGTGAGGCAGAGCCCACCGACCGCCAAAAAGTGATTATTCTAGGCGGGGGCCCCAATCGTATTGGGCAGGGCATCGAGTTCGACTACTGCTGCGTTCATGCTTGTCAGGCGCTCTCCGCGATGGGTTTTGAGACCATCATGATCAACTGCAACCCAGAGACCGTCAGCACTGACTACGACACCGCAGATCGCCTTTACTTTGAGCCGATCACCTTTGAGCACGTGATGAATGTGGTGGATACCGAAAAACCCGCTGGGGTGCTGGTGCAGTTTGGCGGACAAACCCCACTCAACATTGCTCGCCAGTTGTATGATGCGGGTGTGCCTATCTGGGGCACGCCCATTGAGTCCATCGAAAAAGCCGAAGACCGTGATCTTTTTAACCAGTTCATGGGTGGGCTGGAAATCCAACAACCCATGGGTTTCACCGCCCGCACCAAAGCTGATCTGATCGCGGCCGCAGAAAAGATCGGGTATCCGGTGCTGATCCGCCCCAGTTATGTGTTGGGGGGGCGAGGCATGGCCATCTGCTTTGACCGGGCGGCCCTTGATCAGGTGCTGGCTCAGGATGACATTGAGTGGAACGGCAACCCAGTGCTGATCGACCAGTTCCTTGATGACGCCTTCGAGGTTGACGTGGACGCCCTATGCGATGGTGAGCGGGTGGTCATTGGCGGCATCATGCAGCATATTGAGGAGGCAGGGGTTCACTCCGGCGACAGCGCCTGTGTCCTGCCGCCCTACAAAATCAGCTACTTTTATCTGGATCAGATTCGAGAGAATGCCGAACGAATCGGGATGTCTCTAGGGGTGCGAGGCTTGTTTAACTTGCAGTTGGCCATCAAGGATGAGGTGGTTTATGTGCTGGAGGTGAATCCCCGCGCCAGCCGCACCACCCCCTTCGTCAGTAAAGCCACAGGAGTGCCGCTGGCCAATTATGCGGCCCAGATTGCAGGTGGGCGCACGCTCAAGGAGATTGGCTTCACCCGCGAACCGCTGATCGACGGCTTTTTTGTCAAAGAGGCAGTACTGCCCTTTCGCAAGATGCCCGGCGCGGAGGCCCGCCTCGGCCCCGAAATGCGCAGCACCGGAGAGGTTATGGGTCACGCTTCGTCCTTTGGGCACGCCTTTGCCAAAGCCCAAAGCGCTGCCGATATGTCCTTGCCCCTCACGGGTGCAGCGTTGATCACAGTCAATGATTTTGACAAGAGCGCCGCGGCCCGAATCGCCCGTGATCTGCATCGGATGGGCTTCACTATCATCGCCACAAGGGGCACTGCGTCTTACTTTGGAAAGATCGGGATTCCCGTTGAGACCGTGCGCAAGGTGAGCGAAGGTTCAAACGAGATTCTAGACTGGATTCGGGAGGGACGGATTCAGTTGGTGATCAATACTTCGTATGGGGGGCGCTCACATGATGACGGGATCGCCATCCGTAATGCAGCCTACCGCTACCGTGTCCCCATCACCACGACCCTTTCGGCAGCGGCAGCGGCAGTGATGGGCATTACTGCCTTGCGCCGGAAACCGCTCCGGGTGCGCAGCTTACAGGCCCACCACGCAGTCAAGCGGGGCTGATCCCCAATTCAGAAATGCAGTCTTCCCCCTCAATGCCCCACAAGGCGCTGAAGGGGGTTTTGAGTTACAGGGGCAGAGACCGTTTGAAAAGGGTGGGATTTATGCAGGTGGACCCTATTTACCCCTTATTTATCGAAAGGGACAGTTTGAGGGGGAAGCCCCCTCAAGAACCTCATTCCCCCCTTCTCCAGTTTGGAGAAGGGGGGATAGGGGGATGAGGTTAATCATCGAAGGGTGAGTTTTCAAATGGCTTCTCAAATCATCAGTGGCTTATAAAGGCGCTGTTTGACCCCACCCAGTTCCTGTTTAGCCTCGCCGCTCACAAGGATCAGGGGTTGGTCGATGTTTCATCTCCGATCACAATCTGGCGCTGTTGTCCCTTGCACCAAACGCGAAACCGCACTGAGCGCCAATGCGAAGGCAGTTTAGGCATCAGCCGTAGATTACCCATTTCATCAAGATTCAATCCGGCGAACCCAAACACCAACGCTTGCCACACGCCACCCGCAGCGGCCGCGTGGATACCATCTCGGATATTGCCTTTAAGGTCTTCCAGATCGATATTCGCGGCGTAGTGAAAGAGCTTGTATGCGTCTGCCATATGATCAAGCCGTGCGGCTATCCAAGCGTGGATCGAAGGGCTGAGGGATGATCCATGATCAACCAAGGGATAATAAAATGTCCAATGGTGTTCCTGCTCAGCTCGGCTCCCAAACTGATCACCCAGCAGGGCCATCAACATCACAATATCGGCCTGTTTGATCACCATCACTTCCTGAGTGCGTTCGTGCCCCAGCACGGCGTCAAGGTTTGCCACCCGCGGCTGCCAGTGAGAAATATCGATCCGATCCAGTTTAAAGAAGCCCTCAAACTGCTCCAACAGCCCCGTTTGAGGGTCTTTGGGGAGGTACATTCGGGCGATAATATCCCGCCACCGTGTTAACTGCTGGGTGTTAATCCCCAGTCGCTCAATCAGCCCTGCGCCTGCTGTGGGATGTTCGCGTAAGAGCCAGTCATGAACGGTGATCGCGGTTTGCAAATGCCACTGGGTCATCCGGTTGGTAAAGACGCTGTTGTTGACGTTCTCATGGTATTCGTCGGGCCCGATCTGGTTGGTCAGTTCATAGCGCCCTTGATCGGCGTTATATTCCACCCGACTGCCCCAAAAAACGGCTGTATCAAGGACGATTTCTGCCCCATATTTGAGGAAGAACTCATCATCACCCGTCCAGTGCCAGTACTGCATCACAGCATAGGCAATGTCCGTTGAAATGTGCTGCTCATTGTCGCCCGTCCAGATTCGGATGCGAGTCCCATCTGGTAAAGGGTGCGTCCACTGGGGGGTGGTTTCCTCACCGGTATCAGTGCTTTCCCAAGGGAACATCGCCCCGGCGAAGCCACTTTTTTGGGCTTTGTGCCGTGCCCCTTCTAGATTGTGATAACGGTACATAAGCAAATTTCGGGCGATCTTGGGCTGGGTCAGGGTGAGCATGGGCACCATAAAAAGCTCTGTGTCCCAGAAGACGTGCCCTTTGTACCCCGGGCCCGAAAGCGTTTTCGCGCCGATGCTTACCCGATCATCGTCACGAGGCGCAGCGATGAGCAGGTGATAGGTGCAAAAACGCACTGCTCGCTGCGCTGTCTCATCACCCTCAATTTGAATGTCCGAATCATGCCAATAGGTTGCCCACTCCTCAACATGCGCTTGATACGAAGACTCGTAACCCTGCTGCTGGGCCGCCTTAAGTGTCATTTGAGCCGCATGGAGAGGGTCATCAGAGTCGCGGTTGGTATGAATTGCGCTCCACTTGATCAAAGCAACCTCGGAATCAACGGCGAGGGATGTTTGATAAGCAAGACTTGGTTGCCCCGCAGTCAAGGTCAGTTCAGCCTTGAGCATCGGATTGAATTGATGAAGACTGGCGACCGCGATCCGGTAGCGGCTTTGGGTCGTAACCCTGTTGAGGAAGATCAGATCACCTTCACCACCGGTCTGCATCTCCTCCCAGTGGTGAACGCCCTCGTTGTTTTGAGTCCCATCAACCCTTGAATTGAAGCGGATGATCGGGGTGCCCAAAAGCGCACGCACACTGATTCGCTGTGCCACCAAATGAGGATTCTTGAGGCTGGCAAAGCGTTCAAAGCGCAGTTTGACAATGGCATCAACCCCATTATGCCAGATCACCTCGCGGGTTAGGCAGGCAGTACGCAGATCAAGGACGCGACGATAGCCCAACATCTGCCCTTTGCCACGCTCCATACTGAACTCAACACCATTTACCGTGATCTTGACTGCCAACGGGTTGGGAAGATTGACCAGATCGGGGACGAGTTCACCTTCGGCGTGGTTAAAAATCCCATGCGCTAAGGTGGATACCATCTCCCCCGGATACCCTTCCTCAAAGGTGCCCCGAAGCCCCAAGAATCCGTTGCCAATAGTGAAGATTGTTTCCAGATGGCTAAGCTTTCCAGCGTTAAACGGAGCTTCGACCACCTGCCAGTTTCGCTGTTCGATAATTTCACTTACAGAGGTCATATAAGGTGCGCTTCCTTGTGTGTTTTCGCTTCAGCAGTATCGGCAGCATAGGCATGACTATCCACAGGCTGGAGGGGACTCCACCTCGGGATAGGTATGGATGTACGATCCATGTAAATCTTCTGAACCCCAGCCGTAGCTGGGGAGACCGTGCAAAAGAATTTATGCGTCTGTTTAGCGGCGCGGATCGCTTGAGCCGCGCACAATGAGTTCGGGGGCCAAAAGAATCTGATAGTCCTTAGGACGGTTGCCATCGAGTTCAGCCAAGAACAGATCTATCACCTGCGCAGCGATCTGGTCGATAGGCTGCCGCAGGGTGGTCAACCCCGGATGCAGCAGGTCAGAAACGGGATCATCATCAAACCCAGTCACAGCCACATCCTCCCCGATCTTCAGCCCCTGCTGATTGAGATAGTTCATGACGCCTAAGGCCATCAGGTCGCTTACACAGATAATCGCTGTGGGTGGGCTAGGGAGCCTCATCAAAGCGGCCGCAGCCCGATACGCATCACTACTGGTGTTCTCCGCCCGCGTGATGTACTCTCTGGGCGGCGTAATACCAGCTTCATCAAGAGCATCAAAATAGCCCTGCATTCGCCCATCACCGCTCAATGAACCTTCAGGCCACCCCACAATGGCGATCTGGCTGTGTCCCATTTCCAGCAAGTGCTGGGTGGCAAGGTCAATGCCGATGCGCCCATCGATGTCCACGTAGGGAAAGCGCCAGCGATCATTGGCCCGTCCAAAAGCTGCAAAGGGTATACCCGCATCTAAAAGGTAACGAATACGTGCATCGTTTCGGTTGGTATGGGCCAACACAAATCCATCAACCCGATTGGTTTTGATCAACTCTCGGTACATGGCGGTTGGATGATCATCCGGATTGCTGAAGGTGAGGACATGATACCCGGATGCCTCCGCCGCCTGTGCCATCCAATAGGTAAAACGATCTAGCAAGGGCGCCGACTGACCCGGTTTGATCTGATGCCAGCCATAACCGATCAGGCGGGAACGGCTTGCTTGCAAGCTCCGCGCAGTGACATTGGGCCGGTAGTCCAAAGAGTCCACGGCTTCAAGGACGGTCCGCTTGGTCGCCGGGCTGACCGGGTGACTATCGTTGAGGACGTAAGAAACAGTGGCAATCGAGACATTAGCCAGTGCCGCCACGTCCTTAATGGTCACGTTCAGCGTATACCCCAGTTCCGCCGCCACCTGAATCACTGCCTCCCGGTTCTTGTCGTCTGCCATGGCCTTGCCCCGCAAGGCATGGTATGCTTCAAGAATTGGCACTCCCGCATGTTCTGCTACGTCTCTGAGCGTTGCCATAAGCGAATCTTTGATACCCCGTGAAACGTTTAACTCCTGTTTCATCTTAGCTGGGATTGGGAGCGCTGTCAATTACAGGATGCCTTGCTGGAGGGGGTAACTTACTCAAGGCATTTAGGACGTTTGACACTGGCACCGCCTCTAGACTTGGATGGCACAGATGAGCCGCACCTACACGAGACTGAGGGCCCAAACCCACACAGTACATTCCGGCGGCCAGCGCTGCGGTGACTCCGGCTTCAGCATCTTCAAAAACCACACAGGCGGGTGGCAGCACATCCATCCGCCCTGCCACCCAGATAAACAGATCGGGAGCGGGCTTAGCCTTGCTGACCGCATACCCATCCCCTACAGCGTCGAACAGATCGCGGATGCCCAACCCCTGAAGCACTTCGGCCGCGTTTTTACTCGCAGAACCCAGACCCAAACGCAGCCCTGCTGACCGCGCTTCCTGAAGGAATCTGCCCACGCCGGGAAGCAGGTCTTGAGGAGTCAGGTTGTGAAGGAAAGCCCGATAGTAGTTGTTTTTGCGCTCCATCCACGCCAGCATGGTTTCTTCCGGGACAGTTTTACCTTTAAGCAGCACAATCAGACTGTCTCGACGGGAAAGCCCGCGTAACTGTTCATTATCTTCACGGGTAAAGAGCAGATTCTCTTCGTCCGCAAGCTGCTTCCAAGCGCGGAAGTGATACTCCGCCGTATCGGTAATTACCCCATCCAGATCAAAGATAAAGGCTTGAATTGCGCTCATCACGCGGTTGCCCCCTGAATATCCTTTGTGGTGTAAGCACCAAGTCGATTTTGGACTGCGGCGGTTGCGATGCTGGCAATAAGCGCAAAGGTGATTAATGCCCAAGGCATGATCAGTAGACTGCTTAGGACACACAAGAGCGCCACCCCTATCACCACCACTAAACTGAAGAACGGATTCTTCAGAGTCATGGTCAGCGCATTTCGCAGCCCAATGGTGAGTTTAGGCTGTTCCATTCGCTCCAGAAGCGGAAACAGGTAAAGAAGGGTACTTAACCATGTAATTGCCGCGGTGAACCAAACTGCCCGCAGCAGCACAAACAGCGCTCCACTTTGCAGCACATAGGTGCTGTAGTTGGCATAGAGCATAAACATCAACCCAGCGGTGAGCACCCCAACCAGAAGTCCATGCAGCCAATAGTCCCGGCAGCCAGACCAGAAATCATCAAGATGACAAGTTGGGCCCTGATGTGCGGCATGGGCAAGACGGCTCAAGCCGCCCCACGCAATGGGCGCAGTAATGATCGGAAGGGAGATCACCCCTGCGATGATATTGGCGATCACAAATGCGCCCGGAAAGCGTTCAAAGACCGAAATCCCGCGCCACAAACTGCGCCCAGCGGAGACAATCATCTTCTGTCCTACCTTTCTTATCCTTTGACTGCGGTGTAGGTAGCACTTTCCATAAAGAAGCGCTGGAACACAAAAAAGATCACCGCCATCGGCAGTGTGGTGATGACTGCGCCGGAAAGTAGAATGTCCCACGGCAGCGCAGAGCCAGTTTCGCCGCGCACCAAGGCCAGCCCAAGTTGAAGTGTCCACAGATCACGGTTATTGACCACGGTGATCAGCGGTCCCGTGAGATCATTCCAAGAACCCTGAAAACTGAAGATCGCCAGTGCGGTCAGTGCGGGAATGGCCAGCGGTAGGATGACCACAAAAAACATCCGAAAACGTCCGCAGCCGTCGATGCTAGCGGCTTCCTCAATATCCGGGGGGATGCTCTCAAAGAACTGCTTCATCAGAAAGACCCCAAAGGCCCCAGTCATGGCAGGTAGAATTAGTCCCCAATAGGTCCCAATTAATCCAAGCTGCTTAAGCACCAAAAAGCGAGGCACAAGCAGCACGATTCCCGGAACCATCATCGTACCGATTAAGGCCGTAAAAGCGATGCCGCGCCCCGGAAATTTGATCCGAGCAAGGGCGTACCCTGCCAGCGAGTCAAAAACCAAGTGGGTGATAGTTAAGGTTACGGACATGCCGATGCTGTTAAGCAGCCATCGGGGGAAGTCCTGTGTGAAGACCTTTCGGTAACCTTCCACCGAAACGCCCTGTGTTGGATAAAGCAAACTGGGGTTGGCATTGATGTCTGGTAGGGTTTTGAAGGAGTTCGCCACCGAATAGATAAAAGGCATCACCATTGCCAGCCCAAACAACAGCAGAAACCCATATGTAAGGGCGATCCGCACTTTTTTAAACACCTCTGACGAAGTACGCAGGTTGGTGGTTGTATTCGCCGATCCAGCCGCAGTTGTGGCGGTCATTATTTGCCTCCTCTGCCTTACCAAGACCTGCTGCCCATCAACCGACGTTGGATGAGGGTGAAAAACATGATGATCACAAAGAGCATGAAGGCCGTAGCAGCGCTCTGCGAAGCGGCCCCGCGTGAGGTTGTATAAACCAGATAGGCGATGGTGACGGTTGTACCCGCAGGTGCCCCCGAAGAAATGACGTAAATCTGGTCAAAGACCTGAAAGGTGCCAATCAAGCCGATGGTGACTACAAAAAATGTGGTGGGACGCAAAAGCGGCAGGGTCACTCTGCGGAACTGCTGCCAGCGATTGGCCCCATCAACCGATGCTGCTTCGTAAAGTTGAGTGGGGATATCTTGAAGGGCCGCGAGGAAGATCAGCATCAAGGTGCCAGAGGTTGTCCATATGGCCAGAATCATGATCGCCAACATGGATACACTGGGCCCACTTAACCACTGCCAAATCGACTGTCCAAAAATCTCCGTCTGACGCATCCATGGAGGTGCAGTTTGGAGTGTCAATCCAAACACCTTAAAGACATTATGGATTACCCCATTTAGATCGTTCAACCATGTCACCGGTCTATAACTCCCACCGCTAATCCCGATGAGCAGTCGGTTGATGATCCCATCACGGTTAAACAACCATAGGAAGATCGTCCCGATCACGACAGCCGAAGTGATCGAGGGGAAGTAAAAGGCAGTGCGGAAGAAGCCCCGAAAGCGAAGGAACTTCTGATTAACGATCACCGCCAGTAGAAGTGATAATGCGGTTTGTGTGGGGACGACCCCAAGCGCGTAGTAGGCGGTGTTCTTTAATGCCCGCGAGAAGTCGTCACGATTGGGATGATCCTCAAAAAGCAGTTTTCGGTAATTGTCGAAATTGTTCCACTGGGCCTCATTCACCGGTTTTAAGCCCGTCCAATCGGTAAAACTGATGATGAAGGCAAAAATCATCGGCACAAAAATGAACACCACGATTACGGCCAGCGCGGGGCTGATAAAACCATAACCAGCCAGCGCCTCTTGCATATTCTTCGCTCTAGCGGTGTCTTCCGATGCCCTTTTCATGGTTACGGATGGCGCAGTCATAAGGTGATCTCCCTCAAACAGGCTGGAAAGCGTTGTGAAAACGCCTCCCCACACTTTGGAGAGGCGTTTCTCTCTACCAAGCGTAGGCGAGGTTTTGCCCACGCTGTTCTACGACAAATTACTTATTCGCTTCTGCCAGCACTGTGTTGCCTACTGACTCGATCTCCTTCAACGCATCTTCAATGGTGGCCTGTCCGGCAATCAGCAGTTGGAGCTGCTCGTTGGCCTTGGTCTCGACCTGATTGAATCCGGGTGCAAAACCCCAACCATGCGCAAATTCGGCGCTCTTGAGATAGACCTCACGTTCGGGGAACTGCTTGATGAAGCCTTCGGCAAGACTCATCCGGCTGGGCAGTACGCCAGTTCCGTCAGTCCATGTCTTCATGCCATCCGGGCCCACCAGATAGTTGATGAACTTGATCGAGGCCTCGGGATTTTTGGCATTTTTGGCCACGCCATAACATACGGTGAACGCCAGTGAGCCTTTCGCCCCCGTTGGGCCTGCGGGCAGTTCAACGGTCTGGTACTTCACATCGGGGTAGGAGTCCTTCATGAATCCTTCCACCCAGTTACCTTCCATGACCATTGCGGCCAAACCCTTGCCCAGAGCCTCACCACCCCATCCGGCATTGGCGTCGGCAGTGGTCTTAGCCAGCCCTTCGCTGTACAGGCTGTTGAGGAATTCAAGCGCAGCCATGTTTTCCGCGCTGTTCACTGCCATCTCAGTCTTGTCGGCATTGGTGATGTCGCCACCCGCCGCATAAAAGAAGGCCGCAAAGCGATCCAAAGACGGGTTGAGAACAAAGCCCGCAACACTGTCGGTAGCGAGGGCTTTGGCCGCAGCCTTCATTTCATCCCAAGTCGTTGGGGGCTTCAGTCCTGCTTTTTCAAACATTTCAGTGTTGATCTGCAGGGCCAACACCGAGAAGTCTTTGGGAGCGCAGTAAAGCATGTCATTGGCGCTGAAGGAATCGCGCAGCGCGGGATAGAAGTCTTCAACGTTGTCCAGTTTGTCGCCGTAAGGCATCAACACTTCGTCACGCACAAAGGTGGGGAAGTTCTGCACGGAGACATAAAAGACATCGGGGACATCACCACCTACGAGTGCATTTTGGAGCACTGTGTCGTAGTCCGGCACAGGTTCAAATTTGGCTTCGATCTCGGTCTGGCTGGCATTAAAGTCCGCAACCACTTGGTTCAGGGCTTTGTTCTCCGCATCTGAACCTGACCATCCAAGCAACCGCAGTTGAATCTTATCTTGGGCACGAACTGCCGGAGCAGCCGCCGCAAGGCTGAGAGCGATCACCAATACCAGCGCAAGAAAAGCAAACTTCTTGTTCATCATGACTCCTCGTTTTTCAATGAGGGCGCACACATCGCGCCAGAGCCATCAAATCCTGAAAGAGAACCCTATTTGGGGAAATATTCCCCATTCGCCTACCTCCGTCGAACTGCTATCACCTCCTTGCTGGGTGCTTTGGGAAAACAAAAACACCCAATATCAGCGAAGACTCGCTGATATTGGGTGTTCTGAGCCGCTTACATTGGCAGGTATGCCCAAAAGCTGCACCGTGATCATTTGCACCAAAACCCTGTAAAGCCGTAAAGAATGAACTTAAACGTTTAAGCTCCTTATAGCTTAATGAGATTACCAAAACTTGTCAAGAGAAGCTCAGTTTTTCTCATTCCTCGATCTATACATCCCCTGAGCGTTCTGCTAGAATGACATCCCCGTCGTGAACAAAGGAGGTGCGCGTTTGTCCGCACAGGTCGGCAGCACGCCAGTACAGGCGGAGTTTCCACCCCAGACCGCTGCGCCCCAAGCCAATTTCCGCTGGCTGTGGCGCTACCTCGTTCGCTACAAGTGGTCTGCCATTCTTTCCATTACCAGCGGCATGATCGGTGGGGCTGCTACGGCCGCCGGTCCCTACTTTATCGGACGTGTGATCGACGATCTGCGTCGGGGTGAAGGCATCGACCGTATTGGCATGGACATCTTCATCTTCTTGGGGATTTCGCTGCTGGTCACCATCGCTTTTTTTGGCCAGCGTCTCTACAGTGGTTATGTGGCCTATTCCGTAGACATCTCGATCCGCTCTGACCTCTTTGGGAACTTGCTCACCCTTGATCAGGGCTTTTACCAGCGCCATCCCGTTGGTGATCTCATTTCTCGAATGCACAGCGATATTGAGAACATCTGGCGTCTGATGGCCATCACCTTCACCCGTATCGGCAGCGCTGTGTTCACCTTGTTCACCGCCTTTATTCTGCTTGCAGTGGTTAACTTGCCTTTAGCGCTCGTCGTTTTTGTGACCCTGAGCATTTCCACCCGCTTTCAATTTTGGGCGGGCAAGGCGCTCACCCCCATGTTTGAGAAAGTCCAAGATCAGGCGGGGGTCATGTCTGCACTGGTGCAGGATTCCGTGAGTGGCATCCAGACCATCAAGACTTTTCATCGGGAGGCAGGCGCAGCCCAGAAGTACGCCGCGGCAAACCGCGAATACCGCCAACGCTGGCTTTACTTTCGACGCCGTAACGAACCGGTGGGGATGCTGCCCAACATGATCAGCGAAACCACCGCTGGAATTGTGGTTTTATTTGGGGGCATTCTGACCCTCAACGGCGCAATGTCTTTGGGCAATTTTGCCCAGTTTCTGATCTACCTGAACTACATCAGTCAGGCGCTGCTTCAGATCGGCACAATTTATCAGCGCTTCCAAACCACCCGAGGAGCCCTTCGGCGGCTCACACCGCTGCTGTCCATCCCCGGTATCCGGGACGCTGCTGATGCTCAACCGCTGCCCTCGCCTCAAGGTGCAATCACCCTAGAGAAGGTCAGTGTGGACTTATGGGGCAAACGTCTTCTCAAGGATATCTCACTGCACATCCCTGCTGGCAAGACGGTCGCCTTTGTGGGCCCGACTGGATGCGGCAAGACCTTGTTGGTAAGTCTGTTGGCCCGCATCCTCGATCCAGTTGAAGGGCGTATCCTGATCGATAGTGTGGACGTGCGTCAAATACGCCTCAGTGATCTGCGTCAAGCGGTCGCTTATGTACCCCAGAACACCTTCCTCTTCAGCCAACCGCTGCATTTTAATGTCAAAATGAGCCGCGAAAACCTCGAAAACGAGGCGCTTTTGCGGGCAGTCTTGATAGCGGGGGTGGCCAAAGATTTGCCGCAGCTCCCCAATGGTATTGATACCCTTGTCGGTGAGCGTGGGGTGATGCTCTCTGGAGGCCAAAAGCAGCGGGTTGCCATCGCCCGCGCTCTTGTCCATGAACCCGCCATTCTGGTGTTAGATGATGCTCTCTCCAGCGTGGACACCCACACTGCCGCCGAGATTCTGGCAAACTTGCGGCAGGTGCTGCGTACCCGCACCAGCATCATCATTGCGCATCGGGTGGCAACCGTGAAGGATGCGGATTGCATCTATGTCATGGATGATGGGCGAATTGTGGAACAGGGTAACCATGACGAACTCATCGCCCTCAATCAACGTTATGCGCGCATGGTTGAACGGGAACTTCGGGAGGAGACCGAAAAGGATTTCGAAAATGAGTAAGTACAGCGTGCCCGCCCCCCTTGATGGCGCCTTTCAACGGGGAGAATCCCGTCACTTCTCCGACCGCTATCTGGTCAAAATGCTGGGGCGTTTTTTACGTCCTTATGTAGGATCACTTGTGGCAATTTTTGCGATGCTCTTACTTGTGACCCTGCTTTCGCTTACCCCACCCTATCTTATCCAGCGTGCTGTTGATGGTCCAATTGCCTCCGGTGACCTGAACGGATTAGTCCCACTGGGAATCGTTTATTTCAGCATGATTGTGCTCGTGTTTGCGCTGCGATTTGCTTATACCTACCTGCTTCAGACGGTGGGGCAAAATGCGCTCATGAGCATCCGCCAGAGCTTGTTTGAGCACATCCTCAAGCAGGATATGCGCTTTTTTAACACTACCCCTGTGGGACAGCTTGTCTCCCGCCTCTCCAATGATATTGACGCCCTGACCGAACTGCTCTCAACCAGCATTGTGATGGTGGTAAGCAACTTCATCACTTTGATCGGGATTATCGCGGTGATGCTGCTCATTAACTGGCGCCTAGCGCTGCTCAGTCTAGCAGTAATGCCAGTGTTGATCTTCGTCACCGTCAAATTTCGAGGCAGCATTCGCCGCCATGCCGGGAACTTTCACAAGATTGTGGGGGAATATCAGGCCTTTCTCAATGAGCATCTGGGCGGGATGTTGATCGTCCAGCTTTTTGGGCGGCAGTCATGGAGTCGGGGTGTCTTTGGTGAGATTCTGGATCGCTACCGAGATACCCACTCCTCCCTACGCAACACCTACACGGCTTTCGCTTCTAGTTTGCAGCTTCTAACGACACTGGGGTTGGCGCTGGTTTTGTGGGGCGGGGGGCAGGGCGTACTCTCTGGGATTGCCACACTGGGCATGTTAATCGCTTTTATCCAGTATACCCAACGCAGTTTTGAACCCGTCCTAGGGCTTTCGGAGCAGTTTGCCCAGATTCAGACCGCGTTTGCGGCTGGTGAGCGTGTTGCCCGCATGTTTGCGGTCGAACCGGGGATCACCTTCCCCGCCAATCCCGCCCCAATCGCGAACTTACGAGGAGCGGTTACCTTTGAGGGGGTGCATTTTAGTTATGATCCCGGCGTGCCTGTGCTTCAAGGCATCAATCTGCACATTCCGGCTGGACAGCATGTGGCTATCGTAGGCGCAACTGGGGCGGGTAAGACCTCTCTGGCGGGGCTTCTAGCGCGGTTCTACGATGTGGATCAAGGGCGTGTCCTTCTGGATGGTGTTGATCTGCGCCAACTGAGTGCTGAAGATCTACGCCGTTGTGTGGCTGTTGTGCCTCAGAATCCCTATAGCTTTAACGGCACCATTGGTGATAATTTGCGCCTTTTTGACCCTACCATCAGTCTTGATCAAATGCGCGAAGCGGCCCGTTTAGCGGGTGCAGCAGGCTTCATTGAGCGACTGCCTCAGATGTATGATTATCAACTGCTGCCCGGTGGTGCCAACCTCTCTCAGGGGCAGCGGCAGCTTTTAGCGCTGGCAAGGGCGTTGATCCACAGTCCGGCGGGGGTGCTGGTGCTGGACGAGGCGACCAGCAGCATTGACACAGAGACTGAGAAGCTTATTCAGGAGGGTTTGAGCCGCGTTCTGGTGAACCGTACCAGCCTGATCATTGCTCACCGCCTTAGCACTGTGCGAGATGCTGATCGGATTCTGGTGATGTCCGGTGGGCGAATTGTTGAAGATGGCAATCACGAGACTCTGCTTGCCCTGAACGGCATTTACACCGATCTGTACCAGCGGCAGTTTATTGAGACTGAAGCGGAAGCATTCTAATCACGGAAGTTAGCCGCGGTCAATTCAACAAGAATGCGTGGGGGTGAGACGAACCACACGACGCTCACCCCCTCATCCGGGACTCAGAAGCCATTTGAGAAGGGTATGTGTTACCGGGTTTGCCTTCACCCCACGACCGCTGCGCGGTACCCGCTCCCGACCGCCGAGTACGGCTAGGACAGGGGAAAAAGATCGGTGCAGCCCAACAAGGGGGTATTTAGCTTAAGGGGAAGGTTGAGGGGGCGTCCTGTCATGTCCTCTAACGTTAACCCCCAAAGAATCCGGCAACATCGTCCTCATGTTGATGATCCGATTTGGCGCT
>JACSRJ010000022.1 GCA_014879835.1 Anaerolinea sp. | reverse complement strand
CCATCGAGCGTAACTGAAATCCTTGACGCCCTTCTTCGGCGTTTTGCCGAGGACGATCTTGCCGGACTCGGTGAGGGTTAACGTTAGAGAACACGACAGGATCTGCACCTGCTCAACCCCCTGCCTCACGCCGAGATCGCGCCACTGTTCATTCTGCCCACTGCCAGCTTGGAGCTGCATCACCTCACCGTACAGATACGGGGCGCGGGAGGGCGAACGGTGGTGAATCATGGAACCCTGCGTCTGGTGGATAGTGTTATCCTCAATGCCGATCCGGGCATCGCTGAAGGGGGCATCCTGAACTTGGGAACACTGGCAGTGATCCGCTCTTCCTTTGAGGCAAACCAACAGCGCAGCGCCACTGAAGGCGGCGGGGCGATCCTCAATCGGGGCAGCCTTGTGGTCTCCTGTTCACGGTTTCTCGATAATCAAGCGTCACAGGGCGGTGCAATTTTCAACGCGCCCGGCGGGACTGCCCAAGTGGATCACAGTCATTTCAGGGGTAACCGTGCCAATGGTGGGGGAGGGGTCTTTAACGCCGATGGAATCACCCTTGAGGCACGTGAGAATTTCTGGGGCGAGGGGAGTGATCCTCTTGTGGACGACCTGCTGATGGGCACAGACACGGTCAGTTCGAAGGTGCGGTTTGCGCCGGCGCTGCCCACGGATCCAACCCTGGAGACTGCCTGTCAGCCGCCACCGCCGCCCGCTCCGCCAGTGCCGACCTCCTCTCGGATGGGACTGTTGAGTGCGCCTGCATCGGTGGTGCCTCTGCCGGGGATGCTGCGTTACCCCCTCTCGTACACCGGATGTCTGGAAACGATGGGTACCGGACTGCCCCTTGCCGCGACCTGCCTGAACCAGATCATGCCCGATGGCACTGTGAACCAGATCACCGGATTGCGGCTGAACAGCGCGCCCGTCTGGTCACCGAACGGCACCCGATTTGTCTACCAATCCTGGAAAACAGGACGGGGAGAGCTGTACCTCTACGACACCCTGAGCCAGCGGGAGATCCCCGTCACTCAGAACTGGAGCGGGTCTGGAGAAGACCGCAATCCCTCCTGGTCTCCGGATGGGCAGCATATCCTCTTTGATTCGACCCGCTACTACGGCATGTATCGGGACATCTACCGCGTTCCTGCCGATGGCTCCAATGCCCTCAACCCGATCCCTTTGGGGTTCCTAGATCGGCAAAGCCACAATCCCCGTTACCCCATGTTTTCATCGGATGGCAGCATGATCGCCCTCGCCTACAACAAAGATCGTCCCACCACTGACACCAGCACCGATGTATGGCTGCTGCGCCCTAATGCCTATGGCGAGTGGCGGCTCAGTTTCCGCTTGACCTACCACATTAATTCAGGACAGCCCATCAGCAAGATCGCCTGGAATACTGCCGGTACCCAACTGTATTATGCCCAAGTCTTTCCCTGTCCCCCCAACACCAACTGTGGGGTATGGGGGAGCACGCAGACCAGCAGTCTTCGGCTTCTGGAAACCCTGGATACGGCAGTCTACACCGGGCGCACCCTGGCAGATGGGGGAGGGTTTTCGCTCTCCCCAGATGGTGAGCAGATCGCCTTCCTCTCCTACTACGATGTGGACAGCCTGTCCTATGCCTCCAGCCGCTTTTTGTACCTGATGGATGCCGGTGGGGACAACGTTCGCAAACTTCAGTCGGAATTCAATCCGGGATTGGGCGGAGTCGGGTTTCGATACCAAACCCCGCCTCTGACGGGCATCATCGCCTACGCCAGCAATACCGAGGGTGACTATGAGATCTACACCGTCCCGGCAGATAATCTGAGTGCAACACCGACTCGGATCACGGACAACCCTGCCAACGACCACGATCCCGCCATTTCCCCCGATGGGCGCTATCTGGCGTTTGTGTCTGACCGCGATGGGGAACCAAAGCTATACTATCAGGATTTACAGGCGTTACAAAATCCCGAACTGCTGCTTGTAGACGCCCCTAACGGCGCCAAAAATCTGTCGTGGTCTCCTGATGGGAATTACATCGTATTTGAAGCAGGTAACTCCCTTCATTACTACGCCAGTGAAGAGACCCCCACCTCCGATGTGCTCTCCTTCCCGGAGGGTTATAGGTACCGCGCTCCAACATGGAAAGATGCTCAGAGCCTGTTGTTCTTGAGACGTCTGGATGGCTCTTCCATCGACGACGTCTGCCAATGGACCTTGCATACCGCTCTCCTGTCACACCAGTGCCAACCATTGGGATTGCAGGTTGATTCCCTTGTGTGGCTCTCAAAGGAGTCTCAATTGTTGGGGCTTGTCCAATTTGAGGGCAAGATGATCTTGGCAAAGATCGAGTTGGGCACCACAAATACTTTGATCCCTCTTCCTGAGGTGCCGGGTGCTGAGGATTTGAGCCTATCCCCTGATGGGAACTTCGCTGCCTATACCCAAAACAACACAATCTATTTCGTTGAGGTCGCTGGAAGGCCTGTGCTTGATGCCTCTGGGCTGCCCGTCAGCATCCCCAACGCCGTGCAGCCCTACTGGGGGGTGGTCTATGCGCCACCGACGCCCACCCCTACGCCGACAGCAACACCATCACCAACTTCCACTCCTTCACCCCAACCCTGCATTATTCACTTTGACGGCACTGGTGGTAACCAAAAAGCATTCTTAGCACCTATTGGAAGTAACCCACCCGTAGTTGATGCTCAGGGGAACGCTTTACAAGTGATGGGTTACCCTGCTTATGCGGTCACCCTTGAAAAACGATCCAATGACCCGCTCACAGGAGAGCGATGGGTTTATGTCGTTAGCCAACTTGACCCCGTCACTCAGAATGCAACCATCATCAATGGCTGGGTCAAACGTGATTTGCTCCTGCCGGGGGTAACCTTAGAGAAGGAAAAAACAGACTGCCTCAATTCAGATAGCCTGCTGGATGTGAGCACAACCTACCAAATCCCCAACGTCGCTTGGGATTTTCCCACATTCACGCAATGGCCTCTTGACGAACGCTGGCTTAACTTGAACATGGGCATCTGGGGCTTGAATAAACAAAGCGACAATGAAAGCGTCAAAGCCACCTACCCCAAAGGGATGCATCATGGGGTTGATCTGTTCGTGAACGATAACACTGCCGAAATTCCGGTTCAATCCATTGGGCATGGAATTGTTGTGGGCATAGGGATTGATGGGGTAACTGAAAAACTGGACCTAGGAAGGAAAACAGATACCCATCGAATCTGGAGTGCAGCCGATAACAGCAATCCGGTATCCGGTGCATCGAAAGTTGGGTACGCCGTGATTGTGCGCTACGGATCGCTGTATGTCCTTCATGGACATCTTGACCGAATCAATATCTGGGTAGGTAAGGAAGTTCTCGCGGGTGAAACGCTTGGGCTTTTGGGGTGGAACAACAATCGGCACCTGCACCTTGAGGTTCATCATCACGGAGGGGCACTGACACCATATTATGGAGGCAATATCAAGTATCCCAGTGGCATTCTGCCCGTAGGCGGAACGTATCAAGCTGATGCCGCCCCGTTCATTTATGAACCGATTCAGTTTTTGCCCTCGCCCGCGGGATTCACT
>JACSRJ010000299.1 GCA_014879835.1 Anaerolinea sp. | reverse complement strand
CCCCCGCTTCTCCCGCAAGCGGTAGAAGGGGGGAATCGGATTCTTGAGGGGTAGACCCCTCAAACTCCCGCGACAAAAGCAGATCCGCCGTAGGGGCATGGTGTGCCATGCCCGCCGTTTACACACCCTCCATCAAAGGATTTCCTCCCTCTCCTAGCCGTACTCGGCGGTTGCGGGGGTGGGGTTCTTGGACAGCCTGTAAAAGGCGGACATCACAAACGCTCAGGGTATCTCCTCCGGCCTCTAAAGATGAGAACCTCGTGACAAAATAGAACTTTCAGGGTTATATTTTGCGATGCGTTGACTCTGGGTCAGCGCGCCCATCATCCAACAAAGCGCTTATCCTTATCGAGGGCTTCATGGGATTGCCTTATTCACGGCGTCCTCGCCGCAATTTTTCTTTCTTTCAACTCATCTTGATGACGGTTGGGGTGGTTCTGATCGTTGTTTCGATTCAACAGCTTCTTAGTCAAGGACAGCAGCCACCCCCGCCCACTCTACCGCCGGGTGTGACCCCCACCATGCCGCGAGCACTCACTCGCGCTGATGTTTTGCCCACCCCCACCGTTGATCATTCTGTGCCGCCGCGCTTTATCGTGTTCCCTGCGGCAGCGCTTACCTCTCGAATCATCGAGGCCATCCGCACCGAAGACAGTTGGGAAACCCGCTACTTGGGGGATTCGGTTGGGCACCTCGAAGGCACAAGCTGGTTTGGCAAAGAGATCGGCAATATCGTATTGGCCGGGCATGTGGAGAGCGAGACCGGCGCACCCGGGCCCTTCGCGTATCTCTTTAAGGTCAACAAGGAAGATTTGGTGATCTTGCAGGAAGGCCCTACCAGTCGTTATTATCGGGTGACCGAGATCATCCGCGCCGAACCCGATGATGTTTACCTCACTGAACAGGATGGGGGAGACCGCCTGACTCTCATCACCTGCACCGACTATAACTACAAAGATCGGCGTTATGAGGGGCGTTTGGTGGTGATCGCGGAACCGCTCACCAATAATTAGAAGTAAACAGACACCATGCGACGATCTGCTTATTGGGTAGGGCTGAATCGCCCTATCGTTTTGTTTTTGCTCCATACCGCAATCGCTCAGATAGGGTTGTACGGGATCACGGACGTAATCCTGAATTTTTATTTTGTGAGCCTTGGTTACCAATCCGAAACCATCGGTATTTTGCAGGGGTTGGGGCGGCTTGGGGGCACCATCACTGGGATCCCCCTAGGGCTGTTGGCAGATCGGATCGGGGCCCGCAAAGTGATCATCATCTGCATGATCGGGGTGGCGGTCAGTTATGTGCCGTTGGTGTTCGTGCCGACCTTGCCAATGCTGATCCTCAGCCGTTTGATTTTCGGTGGGGCTTTTGGGGCAGTGTTCCTTGCGTCATCACCTCTGATGATCACTTTGAGTCGACCTGAACACCGCACCCGCGCTTTTTCGATGTTTTCGATTGCAGGGTTATCGGCGACTGCATTAGGCAGCGCCCTTGGTGGCTTTCTTCCCTCGCTGGTGGTGAAGTTCATGCCCCTTTCCGCGATCCCTGAAGGGATACCCCCAGAACAGAGCATCCCAGCTTACAGCGCCTCACTGGCGATTGCAGGGTTGTTGTGTGTGGTCAGTATCACACCGCTGCTGTTGTTCAGAGACCCGCCGCCTCCCACCCATCCGGATGGTACCCCAAAAACGGGACGAGGTTCGGTGCGCACCACCAGCCTACGGGATGTGATGCGGATGGTGTACCTCTCGCTGCCGATGGTGATCTTTGGGATCACCGCCGGCTTCACCTTCCCTTTTTACAACCTGCTCTTTCGGGTTCAGTTCTCGCTCTCGGACAACGTGGTTGGCACCATTTTAGGCTTCGGTTGGCTGATCATGGGGGTGTCCACGATTTTGGCAGTGGGCGCTGATCGCCGTTGGGGGCGGGTTCGGGCCTCTTTGGTGGTGATGATCACGGCGGGATGTGCATTTTTTGTGCTGGGGGGCGCCCAGACCTTGTGGCTTGGGATCATCGCCTTTGTAGTGGCGGTTTCCGTCCGAAACTTACTGGTACCGCTTTACCAACCGCTCTATATGGAGAGCTTCGCGCAGGAGAATCACAATATCGCCAGCGCCCTGAACTCCATCCTTTGGAATGGCGGTTGGTTTGCGGCGAGCGCCGTTGGGGGAAGCTTGATCCATCACAATGGGTTTGGGACTCTGTTGGCGTTGGTGGGCACAGGGGTGATCCTGACCGGGGTGAGCATCTTTTTGATCTTCCGCAAACGAAAGCCTCACCCCGAACTGATTCCGGCTTAGGAGTCGGGCTGTGGAGGGGCAGTCAGGCGATCAGCCTTCGTCCTCGTCCGGGTTGCCGTAGGCCTCGATCATCAGGTTAGACATCAGTCCGGCCACATACCCGGCCGCGGAGATCGCCCGTCCGTAGCGCATCCGGGTGGGGCCAACGATGATTAAGGTGCCCACAGCCTTACCCCGCACCCCGTAGCGACTCCAGACCATGCCCAGATGGCGTATCTGATCCCAGCGCCCTTCGCCTGCGATCATCACCCGCACCTCACCAATCGCTTGATTATGCATGGTGCTGATGATTGGCTCCAGCCCGGACTGTCCTTCAATCACCCGAACAGCCTGTTGAGCCCCTTCGGTATCTTGAAATTCCACCAGCATATCACTCAAACCATCACGGTACATAAGCTGTTGGGGGGTCTGATCAAAGTCTTCGAGGGTATCGGCGATCAGTTCAAGAATTTCGCGCTCTAAGACACTGTCCTGTGCCGCAGCAGTACGCAGTTGGTCAGCCGTCATGCCCGTGTAGGTGGCATTAAACTTGTTGGCGATGGCTGTAAGCT
This sequence comes from Anaerolinea sp., assembly GCA_014879835.1. GTDB lineage: Bacteria > Chloroflexota > Anaerolineae > Aggregatilineales > UBA2796 > UBA2796. The sequence continues at coordinate 15,076 of JACSRJ010000299.1, read as the reverse complement.
GTTCCTGATTCAACCCCTCAGTAAGGGTGAGCATCTGCTGACGCACATCACCGCTCTGAAGCACCAACACCATCATCACCATCCGGCCGTGGGTGGAGATCAGTGCAAGGTGTTTGAAGCGGCTTAAAGTGGATCGGGGTGGAGTGACCAGCGCCGCGCTGCGGGTGGTACGGGCCAGTGTATTCACGGCCATGCGCATCCATGCATCCATATCGCCGGGAGTGCGTTCAAACTGCTCTGCGATCAGGCGCTTTTCCACATCGGGCAGTTCTTGCTCCGCCACAGAGAGGAGGCGCTTCACAAAGTAACGATAACCCGCTTCCGTTGGAATGCGCCCCGCAGAAGTGTGCGGCGCGGCCAGCAGCCCCAGTTCTTCGAGGCGTGCCATTTCGTTGCGGATGGTGGCGCTGCTAATGCTGCCCAAATACTGATCTGCAAGGAGTCTGCTGCCAACTGGTTCAGATCGGTTGGTGTACTCTTTGACGATCAGCGTTAGGATCTTCTCTTGACGTTCAGTAAGTTCTGGTAGATGATTGGCGTCTGTATTCATGGGGCATGTACCCAATCCACTACTGGGGTTTTCCCGGCCGCAGATGAACGGTTAACGGCATCATACCATTGAGCGGGATGATCGTCAACGCATCGGCGCTGGTGGAAAAACAGATACATAAGGAGTCAGGAGCAGATGGGCAAGCATACTTTTGAAGTCACTGATGAGAGCTTTGAGCAGGAAGTTCTGAACTCGGAACAGCCTGTTTTGATCGATTTTTGGGCGGAATGGTGCCAGCCATGCAAGATGATCGCCCCCCATGTGGATGAGATCGCGGCCAAGTTTGAGGGCAAACTGCGGGTAGGCAAATTGGATGTGGATACCAGCCCCGATTCGCCTTCCACCTATGGAATCCAAGGCATTCCTACCCTGCTGCTGTTTAAAGGCGGGGCGGTGGTACATCGGATTGTCGGTTACCGCACCAAGGACAAATTGGAAGCCGAACTGGCGAAATTCGTGGAACTGGAAAAGGCCTAAGCCGGGGAATTCTCTACGCCTCACCCTGAATGCGTGAGACGCTCTCATCCCCCTTGCGCCGACTGGCGCAAGGGGGATTTTGTTGGTTGAAAAGCCCGATAAAGCGTCGGAGGATTTGGCTAACCAAACCTATCCTTCAAACTACTTTTTGTTACCGCCCAACAGCCCACCTAGAAAGTTCTTCCCCTTGTCGAGGAGATTATCGCCACCTTTGAGTGCTTCTCCACTCATAAAGGCGTCTAACTGGCTCGCAATCGGGGCAGGCAAGCTGGTTTTCAAATGACCAATAACCAGTTCAACTGCCTGACGGGCAGCGGCTTCGGGCAAACCCAGTTTTTCTGAAACCAACTTTACAATTTCATCCATAAGGGTTTCTCCTTTTGTGATTCCCCCATAGTATTAATATATTATATTCGCAGCAATAGAATAAGTCAATTATCTGCCTTGATTTGAGGCATACAGCGTTATCCTGAGAAGCCATTTGAGAAGTCGTCTTTCGATGATTGACCTCATCCCCCCTGTCCCCCCTTCTCCAAACTGGAGAAGGGGGGATAAGGTTCTTGAGGGGGCTTCCCCCTCAACCTTTCCCTTTCGATAAATAGGGGGCAAATAGGTTCAATCTGCGTAAATCCCGGCCTTTTCAAACGGTCTCTGAATTTTTGATGTTTGACTGAAGTTCGCTGTATAAAGCCGTGAACTTCAGCCGGTGATCTTGATCCCAAAGATGCTTCCGCTGCCGGGCAGGACGATCATCTTGAGGGGTTCATCCATGTTCCACAATTCGGCCCACAGGCGCTGATAGGTGCCATCACGGTACATTTCTTGAAGGGTGGCTTCAACCAACATACGGAAGTCCACATCGTTCCGGGGCACCCCAAAGGAGAGCGGCTTCTTCTCATAAAGGGTGGCCGTGAGTTGAATATAGGGTTTGTTGCGCTGGGCCAAGGGCACGATCCGAAGGGCATCCCCGAAAAGTAACCGAGCGCTCTGGTCAAAGACCGACTGCACCGCGTCCTGCTCGTTGCGATAGGGCACATGCTGAATGGTCTGTTCGGGAATGCCCACACTGATCGCCAGTTTGCGGGCGATCTCAAACGCTTCTGGCTCATCGGCAAAGGTTGCAAAAACGCGCCTGCCCCGTCGTAAACTGCTGAAGTTCTCAACCTCGCTGCCCACCCGCACCGCCATGCGGTAGCCGCGCTCAGCATAAATGCCCACATAATCAAGGCGATCTACGGTTGACCAATGCGGGGTGAGGCTCACCGCCAGATCAGCCCCCCCACTGGCAAGGGCTTCCTCCGGGTTGCTGAAGGTGTTAGGTACAAGGGCCACCCCGATACCCCAGCGGCGGGCCATTTCATACACCAACGCGGCGTTAAACTGCTCCAAAATTGAAGTTTGCCCGGAGGCATCAGGGGGAGTGCCCAGTCCTGCAACCATCAGCGGTTCGCCCGCCTTAAGTTTTTCGACCACGGATCGCGCTGGACGCACAATATCAGCTGGGAAAGCCTGACACTCCGCTCCGCCTGCACAGGAGACAGTACGGGTATCTCCATCAAGATCATTCCAGACCGGTGGGTACACCCGATCTTCAAGGGGCATTAATCCTGCTGGGAACCAGCGATCATAGATCTGTTTGAAGCGTTCACTTTTGACCAGACGCTGTAAAGTCCGGTTGATCACGGTACGCAAACTATCATCATAACGGAGCATGGCAATCCCATAGGGATCGGTACGGAAAACCCCACCCAGAAGACGCACCCCTTCGATCTTGCCCCGCACTTGATAATCCAGCTCCCAGCGATCCGCGACCACTGCAAAAATTTTGCGATCCGCCAGATCACGGAAGGCATCGTCAAGCATCGGGTAACGGTTGGTGGTTACAGCCATGCCGTTTGCGGCTGCCCACAACAAAAAGGCTTCTTCGGCCGGGCTGCCGATCACCACCCCCACCGTCTGCCCTGCAAGTTGGGGGATGTCGCCCTGTGTATCGGCCATGCCCAAAGCCACTTGTCGCCCCACAAAATAGGGGTCGCTAAAATCGAGGAAATCAGGCAGATCGCGGGTGATCAACTGCTGCCCAATGAGGATGTCGATCTCGCCGCGTTGAAGCAGTTCATAAGCGTTGTGGCGGGTCACCTGTCGAAACTGCACCCGAATGCCCCAGTCTTCCACAATGGCCCGGGCGATGTCGGCTTCAAAACCTTCGTAGTCGCCAGTCTCGGTGATTGCGGCGAAGGGGGGACGGTTGGAGTACACCCCCACCACAAGGGACTGAGGCTCACGTTCCCGGATACGGGCCAGCGCGGAGCGCGTGATGGGCACATAGGGCGTTGCGCTTGGTGAGGCCGGAAAGAGCGTCGGCGGGACGAGGGTGGCTACAGGCGGATCCCCCTGAGCACCGATGATCGCCGTTCCTGCAAGGGTGAATCCCAGCAGGCACACCATAAAAAATCCCAGCAGCAGCTTACCCATAATCCCTGTATCCCTTCAGCGAACCATCGGCGCGAGATTGTACCATGTTCATCACGTCTAAAGGCTGAACGGCGGATGAGCGTGCGCGAAACATCGCCTAAGCGCTGGGGGGAGCTGCATGGGAATTTGACACTGGCAGACGGACGCCGTGAACGACATCCCTACAAAACCCGGTCTGGTGTAGCACGCGCCTCGGCGCGTCCGCACCCCGACCGAGGGAATTCCTGCAATCACCCTAGCCTGAAGTCAGAAGACTCTATACAACGCACAAATTTTCTGATATGCTATAAATGCTCTTTAACAAGGGGGTGAAATAGGTTCGACACGGTAGGTTGAGCGTTTGCTGCAAACCGAGGCGCACGACCTCGTAAAAACGCGCAAAACTTTAAGTGCCAACAAAAGCACTGCTCCGCGTCTCGCCCTCGCTGCCTAAGCGATAAGCGACCGCGTGGTTGACTACGGTCAACCCGTCTGCCTGCATCAGGTTCGGTTGGTGCAGCAGCAGGCGTGACCAATACCGAACTGCTGCATTGTGACGCCGATAAACAGCGCTTAAGACCATCGGATAGCCGGGTGCGAGTCCCCGTCGGGCGGGGTTGCCGAGGGCGAAAATCTAAATAGTCCGACTATGTTTGTAGACGCAGGCGGGAGAGTTATCGTGGACGGCGATGGCAGAGTCGCCCACCTCCACTTCAGAAGAACCCTTCGATGAGACCCATCGAGGGGTTTTTTGTTGGCTTAACCTTGCCCAATGCCCCGGCGCAAAAGCCAGCGTACTGCCTTGCCTATAAGCTGCGTCCATAAGCGAGGATAGACTCCGATCAGGCTGCGCCCTATGGGAACCTCAAAGCGCCGTCGTAGATTCTCCGGGGTGGGGAAAAATGCCCGAAGAATCAGGTTCAGTTTTTGCAGCGCTGAAAACCCCTGAAACCGACGCCAGTTTTTGCCGAACGAGCCTAACCCCGCTGCCTGCTGTTGGAGCAGTGCTTGTTCGTGCGCGGGACGACGGGTTTGTAGGGCTTTTAACACCTCCGACGAGTATGAGGTGCCATAGAGCGCCCCTGCTGCGGTAAGGGCCTGTTCAAGGGCTTGAGTCCACCCCAATTCCACCGCCTGATCCAGAACCAACGTCCAGTTGATCGGACGTGCCTTAAGCAGTAGGTGAAAGTCGAGCAGATGGAGCAGATCAGGCTCCAGATCGTGGTGATGGCGAAAAAGATGCGCGGCAAGATGCAGAATCTGGGCTTCAGGGGTGAAAGCTCTCAACAGAGGCGTGATCGCTTCAGTTTGTGACCAAAACCACCCCATAGCCTCACCCGGCAGCAGGGCCGGGTCGGGAAAGAGACTGAAGTGCAGTTCAAGCAGCACCTCACCCCGCTGCAAAACATAGTGATGATACAGGGCCCCGGCGCGTTCATTATCCATCACCCCTACAAACAGTGAAGGGTGGTATGACGGGTGGAACCCGAGACCCTCTACCACGTGCAGCGCTTGTTCGCGTCTCTCAAATGGAACCAGAAAGTCACCGTCCACCATTGGGCGCAGGGTCTTTTGGGGATAGACGGTATGGCACAGGGCTGCACCCTTCAGCCAGATTACCTCGATTCCAGCGGCGTTTAAGGCCTTTGACACCTCATCCTGCGCCCCTAACAACGCTGAGAGTTTGGCGGCTGTACGCATCACCGAAGCGCTTGCCTTTTGCCACACCCCAGAACTGGCAAGCTCCGGCATTTTGGCTCTGATCCGGGCATGGAGCATGGGCAGCACCGCCCCCTTGCCGGCGAGCGCGATCAGGCGCTCCCACCCTTCAGGGGGGACTTCTTGAGGGGCGATGCGTTCACTGATCAAACCCGTTAAGGTGAGGGTGAGGGATTCACCTTGTAGATCAGGGGGCTTTTGTGGGGCTGCGGTGGTCATGTGACGGCGGTAGAAGGTCTGGACTCAGGCATTTTCGTGGAGTTGTTCCCATTCGATCATTCGCGCATCGAGTTCCGCCTGAGTTTGATTGTAGGCGGCGCTCAGTTCGCGCACTCGATTCACCTGTCCAGCGGCACTGGCGCTCTCCAGATCATCCGAAAGCTGGCTTATCTGCTGTTCAAGCTGATGAATCGCGTCCTCCACCAACTTCACCCGTTTTTCCCGCTCACGGGGGGAAAGCCCGTTCTTTTTGGTCTCGGCCTTACTCCCGGACTTCTGGGCCGCGGCACGGGGCGCGAGGCCCTCGCGGGCGGCCCGCTCCGCTTCACGCTCGGCCTCACGGACTGCCAGATACTCCTGATAAGTGCCCTCAAAAAGCCTAAACAAGCCCGGCTCTGTGGCCCATATCTGGGTGGCAAGGGCGTTGATCAGATAACGGTCATGGCTCACCAAAAGGATTGTGCCTTCAAAGCGAGCAAGCATCTCCTGTAGGATTTCCTGCGAAGGAATGTCCAGATGATTGGTCGGCTCATCCAAAAGGAGAAAGTTAGCCCCTTCAAGGGCTAGTTTGGCCAGCGCGATCCGCCCCCGCTCCCCGCCACTGAGAGTCCCAATGGGGCGGAAGGCATCATCCCCGGTGAACAGGAAGTTCGCCAGATAATCGCGGGCTTCGCTGATGGGCATGTTGCGGGTAGCGAGGATTTCATCAAGCAGGGTGCGGTTGGGATTCAGGCGTTCATGGGCTTGGGCAAAATAACCGATCTTCACCTGCGCGCCCAACTTGCTCTCGCCTTGCAAAGCCCGCAAGTCGCCCAGAATGGTCTTGAGGAAGGTTGATTTACCTACCCCATTGGGACCGATCAGGGCGGCGGTCTCACCCCGGTACAAGGTCAGATCAGGGACACCAAACAGAGGGGCAGGCGCATCCCTGTAACCCACCTGCAAGTTTCGGGTCATGAGCACCTTGTCCCCACTGCGTAGGGTGGCTTTGATATTCAGGTGCAGTTTGTTTGACTGAGGGCGCACCGTTGCGGGGGTGAAGGCTTTGATCGCCGCTTCGGCCTCCATCACGGTGAAGGTACGCACCCCACCCACCCCCGTTTGTGACCAACTTCGAGCGGCGCGATAGCCCACCACCCCAAGCTGTTGAATAGCGGCCAGATCGCGGCTTAGGCGGCGCAGCCTACCCACTGCTTGGGCATTGGTGGAAGCGCGCACGATGTTCTTTTTGATGTAATCTAGCTCTTCAAGCAGGCGGGCCCGCTCATTCTCAAAAAGATTCATCCGATTTTGCCAACGTTCATCACGCTGACGAAGGTACGCGCTGTAATTGCCGTGATACCCTTCGAGAATGCCCCAGTCCAGTTCCCAGACGGTGTTGACCACCCGATCCATGAAGTAGCGATCATGGCTCACCACCAGCAGCGATCCGGCCCACTGGTTGAGAAATCCTTCGAGCCATTCCACCGCTTGAATATCAAGATGGTTGGTGGGTTCGTCCAGCACCAACAGATCGGGCGATTCAAGCAGCAGACGGGCAAGCAGGGCGCGGGTTTGCTGCCCTCCAGAGCAGATGCGCAGCGGCTTGGAGTAATCCTCACTGCTGAAACCCAGACCTTGCAGCACCTGCCGAATGCGGGTTTCGTAGGTGTAACCGCCCGCCAGATCAAAGTCGTGCTGAAGTTCCCCGTAACGGGTGATCAGGTTGTGATCGTCGGGGCGTTCGGCCATTTGGTGGGCGAGATCAGCAAGCTGGGTCTCACGCCGGCGAAGCTCCGTAAAAGCGGAGAGCATCTCCTCCCAAATGGTGTGATCACTGTTGAAGTCAGGACGCTGAGGCAAGTACCCCATGCGAAGCCCTCGCATCCGAATCACACTGCCGCTGGACGGCTCCTCCACCCCTATCAGAATCCGAATAAGGGTAGTTTTGCCGGCCCCGTTAGGGCCCACAAGAGCGATCTTTGCGCCGTGTGGGATGTCGAGGTCGATCTCTTGAAAAATGTCATCTGCCCCAAAAGCTTTGGTCAGATGGTTGGTCTTGAGGATGGACATAACCGCCGTTTTATTGATATAGCGCCATAATTCGCCGGTCTTTTGGCCGACGGATACGAGGCGCTCACCTTGCATGGCATTCGTGCCAAAATAGAGTACCTAGCGCGGGCAACAACTGACCGACGCTCCGACGAAGGGGCGTCAGGGTATGCGCGATTCTATCACGAACCCCACAGGGTACCAATACCGATACAGGGCGATTGCAGGAATTTCGCCCGGACTGTGGACGCAAACGACCGCGCAGCCCCACGAGTCTGCGGTCCCTTCAGGCTCCTTGACTTAAAGACCGATCTCGTGCTAGAGTGTGGGTATCTGTGATTTTTGTCACAATAATCTGATAAACCCAGAACCTGAATTGCCTAGGAGTGTGCGATGACAACTGCGCCTGCTCTAACCCCAAAACCTCAAGAGGCACCTTTTGCCCCCATGCCCGTCACCGTAAGCGATAAACTGGCACGCCTGCGCCGTCTGCGCCATGATCCTTTAAGTTATCTGCTCAGCCTTCGTGAGGAGTTTGGCGATCTGGCCTATTTCCAACTGTGGGGACTGCGCTCTATGATGCTTTCCAACCCGGAACACATCCACGAGGTGCTGGTCAAAAAGTCCCATCTTTTTGTCCGTGCCCGCACCCAAACGCAGATCATCGGCCGCCTCGTGGGGCAGAGTGTTCTCACCACCGATGGCGAGTTTTGGCGGCGTCAGCGTAAGCTCCTTCAGCCCGCGTTCCATCATAAACGTATCGCTGGTTATGGCGCCGTGATGGTTGACCATGCGCTCAAACAGGCAGCGGGGTGGCAGTCCGGACAGACCCTCGACATTGCCCACGAGATGATGGCCGTAACCCTCGGAATTGTCGCGGAGACGCTCTTTGGGGCCGATGTCAGCGGCACCGTTGATCAGGTGGGGCAGGCGGCGGAAATGGGACAGCGTGCGGTCACAGAACAAAGTTTTATGTTCATCCCCATCCCGTTCTGGCTGCCCACCCGCCAGAACCGCGAGATGCGCCGGGCCCGTAAGGCACTGGACTCGGTGTTGATGCCCATTATTTCCGAGCGGCGCAAGGCTCAACAGGATACTGGGGATCTACTCTCCACGCTCCTGCTCAGCGTGGACGACGAAGACCCCACCAAACGCATGAGTGATGAACAAGTGCGCAACGAGGCCATGACCATGTTCCTTGCGGGGCACGAGACCACCGCGAACGCCCTCTCTTGGACGTGGTATCTGCTGGCCCAACATCCGGCGGTGGAAGCAAAACTCCATGAGGAACTGGATCGGGTTTTGGCTGGACGCAGCCCCACCCTTGAGGATCTGCCTCAGCTCCCCTATACCGAGATGGTCATCAAAGAATCCATGCGGCTGTACCCACCGGCATGGATCATCACCCGTGTGGCGAAGGAGGATACGACCATTGGTGGTTACCGCGTCCCCAAAGGCACGATCACCATTGCCAGCCCCTACGTAAGCCACCGCGATCCGCGCTATTTCCCGGAACCGGAGAAGTTTGATCCCGAACGTTTTTGTAAGGAGAATGAGGAACATCTGCCTCGTGACGCCTACATGCCCTTTGGGGATGGGCCACACATCTGCATCGGTAACATGTTTGCGATGCTTGAAGCGCGCCTGATTCTGGCCACATTGGCTTCACGCTTTCAGATGCGTTTAGTGCCGGGGCAGAAGATCGAGCCGGTACCACTGATCGCACTGCGCCCCCGTGATGGGATACAGGTGCAGCTACAGTCCCGCAGCCCTCAGGTGCCGGACGGCAGGGACTAGGACTCAGCATTAAGCAGGCGGTGAATCTTTAAGGAGAGGTGTACTGCAAGGCGCACATCGGGCTGATCCAGATCAAGCCCGGTAATCTCCTGAATCCGGTTCATCCGATAAAAGAGGGTGTTCCGGTGAACACTGAGCATGGCCGCGGTCTGGTTATGGTTGCCATGACACTCAAAAAACGCTTCGAGAGTCTGAAGCAGGTCGGCGCGCTGTTTTTCGTCGTACTTGAGCAGACTCCCGATGGTTTTGTCGCGCAACGCTCGTAGATCATCCCGAAACTCACTGCGGGTGAGCAGAGTGTAGATGTCAATGTCCCCACTGTAAAGAGGGCTTTCCGCCTGCAATTTACGGGCAATATCAGCGGCATTGGCCGCAGCCCGGTAGGATGTGCGCCACTCCCAGACCTTGGGCGCAAGGCTGCCAATACCCACTGCAACCCGTGCTTGTTTGTTCTCGCGCTGGGCGGTCTCCATGATCTCTGCGCCGATCCGACGAGCGCTTTGTAAGGGGTCGGTTTCGGGCGACTTCAAAAAGATACGCACTTCGTTGTCATAAAACTGGGTCAGGGCGTGGAGTCCCGCTCCACCCAAATAACCGTTCACAAGAGTCTCTAAGCGACGCACAGAGGGCGTACTTTGCCCATACCAGCGCACCACCAGCGCGATATGTGGGGCATTCATATCGTGCCCTAGCTGCTCGATGGCCGCTTGGGCTTCAGGCTCGCTCAGGGTTCCGGTCATAAGGTTGGTCAGAAAGTTGCCGCGGGCCTTCTTTTCGATCTCGCTGATCACCTTCGCCCGCGACATTTCCAACGCGCACACCACTGCTGCATGGGTGATGATCAGGTGATCAATTTCATCAAACTGATCTTCGCGGGCGGCGATGAGGGAGAGGTGTCCGCGCCCCATATTTTGGTTAAAGATGGGGGTCACAAGGCGATAACAAGGGCCAAGAGGCTGCACCAAATCAGTGGCCGCACCGCGGGGCAGTCGGTGTCGATCCCGAAGCGACTCCGGCAGGCGCTGACGATCCTTGAGCGGCTCGTACAGGCTGTCCCAGACCTTGGCCAGTTCTGGGGAGGGGCACTCGTGTAAGATGCGCAGATGTTTATCTTGAACCACCACCCCTTTGTTGATCACCTTCGCCAACTCGGCAATGATGCGCCCTAAACCAGCATTTTCCGAGGCTAACTGCACCATCTGCTGATAAATCTGGGCGCTGATGCGTTCAACACTGGCACGCCGATCCAAGATAAAGCCGACAATGGTGCGCTCTACCTCACGCATTCGGCAGTTGGGCGGAAGCACCAGCAGGGGCAGATTATGCGCTTCAGCGGCGGCGATGGCCGTGGGAGGGACGGGTGGAGTCACTGCCGCGGCCGATGCCCCCTGAGCCGAAAGCCCCTCAATCTGGGCTGCCAGATCGTCCCCATCCGAGATCACCAGTGCCAGTTCGCCCCCTTCAAGGTACGGGATCGCACCGGCAACGGTCACCGCCCAGCGCACAGGGTTATCCAAAGCGCTGCTGCCCGCGCCAACAGTGGTGTTCAGGGGGAGGGCGTGGCGCATCACATCACGCACCGTAAAACCGAGCGTCTCCTGAATCATGGGTTGAATCAAAGCCTCATCTGCTACCCACTGGACGACCCCGCCCCGGTATCTATGGTTTCGTTTGAAAATCACCGGGTAGAGGAAACCGGAGGACAAAAATCTGGAGGATGATCATAGCGCGTTTGAGGGCGATTGTGCAAGGCGCACAAAATGGGTGATCCCGATGCTTAGGAGGCTGAAACAAGGCAAAAGCTGAAATGGGGCAAAAAAAAGAGCCGGGAATTTATCCCAGCCCTTGAACCAGTGCCGAAGGTGGGAGTCGAACCCACACTCCTTGCGGAACTACGCCCTGAACGTAGCGCGTCTGCCAATTCCGCCACTTCGGCAATCTGCGGTGTATTCTAGGGGCATCAGCGGGGATTGTCAAGAGTAAAAGTCCAGATCATAGGCGCTGCCCTCAAAGCCGAATCAGGGGATGAGGATGTGCCTTTTCCTGAGGGGTCTCCCTCTTCCCGTAAAGCCTCGTTGTGCCTCGATTCCGCCTTGACAGGTCGTTTTCGCCGTCCTATAATGGCTGTTATGGTTAACAAGCTGCAAGCCCAAGTCCTCTAAGCCGGACACCTACAACCGGCATCCTCTGTTGGTAGACCACCTACCCTTGCGCATCCGTAAGGGCGTGGTTGGCGTTTGGTTTAACGCCGCACTGGTTCCCGCTTTTTAGACATCCGATAACCGCTTCATTCTAAAGGAGAACGCCTTGTTCACCTCTGTTTCCGATCACGCCCGCCCGCTGGGTCATGACCTGATCCTCAAATCAATTCACAGCGAACAGGACATTGATCGTCTGGCGGCTTTTAATGCCCACATTCACGATGAACGTTTGCTCCCCATGACTCAGGGCTTGATCCGCCTGCACCCCAACTCCCGCCCAGAGTACTGGCTGTTTGTGGAGGAAGTCTCAACGGGACGGATCATTTCCTCGTTGTGCCTCATCCCGTGGCACTGGCGCTATGAGGAGGTGGTGCTGCACGCTGGCGAAATGGGCATTGTGGGCACGCTGGCCGAGTATCGCCATCGCGGTCTGATCCGCGCTTTGGTGGCCCGCTTCAAGGAACTGCTGCACGAAGGGCAGTTTGACCTGAGCATGATTGAGGGCATCCCCTATTTCTACCGTCAGTTTGGGTATGAATATGCGCTGCCGCTGGAGGCCCAGTGGCGCCTTCAACTGCACTGCATCCCGCCTGCCTCCGAAGCAGACAAATCGTATCGCTTTCGCCCGGCCACAGAGGCTGACATCCCCGATCTGATGCGTCTTTATGAGGAAAGCACCCGCGATCTGGGGATTGCCATGGTGCGCACCGCCCCCATTTGGGCCTACCTTGTGAACCATGTATCCCATACGGCCAACCTTCACGAGACATGGATGGTCGAGGATGCCAGTGGGGCCCTTGAAGGCTGGTTTGCGACCGATCAAATGGGCTTTGGCGAAGGGTTGATCGTGGCTGAGTCGGCGCAGTTCAAAATCGAAGCAGCGGGTGCGGTGCTGCGTGAACTAAAACGGATGGCCCTTGAACGGGGCAAACCTGATATTCGCCTCAACCTACCTGAAGATCATCTGCTGTTGCAATTGGCCCGCCAATGGCACGCCCACGATCAAGGCACCTATGCGTGGCAGATTCACCTGCCTGATGTGGGTCGTTTACTCACCCGGATCGCGCCGGTGCTGGAGCGGCGAATTGCCCACAGCCCCTTTGCCGGGTTGACTCAGACGTTCACCTTGAACCTCTACCGCGAAGCCTACAACCTTCACTGGCAAAACGGCAAACTGCGACAGGTAGAGTCGATTGGGTTCAGTGAGGAGGGCGCAGTACGTATCCCGCCGCTGCTGTTTGCGCCCTTGTTGTTGGGTTATCGAAGCCTTGATGAACTGCGTCACTTTGCCCCTGATGTCTCGGTCTGGGGGGAGGCTAAACTGCTGGTGAAGACCTTATTCCCTCAGATGACGAGCTTCCTCTACACCCAGTACTAGTGGGGTAACGCGCCGTGGTCTGGGGCTTTCCCCTTTCCTCCGGTGTGTGGAGGAAAGGATATTCCTGAAAACCCGGTGAAAAATGGGGGTGTACACGACTACCCCCACAACCTATATCTTTGGGAGGGGCAGCCATGCGGGGCTGCCCTTCTCTTTTTTCGGATGGTTCTATTTAGCACACTTGTGCGAAATGAATACAATAGGGAGAACCCATTGGGCACAAGAGAGGAGTCCAACCTGATGAGCAGTATCGATAAAGCAACCGAGACCCAGTTAAAAAACATCCAAACCAAGACGGGCAAGACCTTATCAGAACTGCGTGAGATTGTGGTGCAGAGCGGGTTGAGCAAACACAGTGAAATCCGCGACATGCTCAAGGAGAAGTTTGGACTGGGCTTTGGGGACGCCAATACCCTTGCCCACTTTACCCGCCAGCCCGCGGCCGCAGAAACCCAATCCTCACCGCCTTCGAGTGACGCCATTTTGGATGGAATCTACACCGGCCCCAAAGCAGCCCTGCGTCCCATCCACGACAAACTGATGGCCGCGATCAATACCTTCGGGGCGTTTGAGATCGCCCCCAAAAAGGGCTACGTAAGCCTTCGCCGCAAGAAACAGTTCACCATGATTGGGCCTGCAACCAACAGCCGGGTTGAAGTGGGTCTCAACATGAAAGGGCTTGAAGCCACTGACCGCCTTGTGGCTATGCCGTCTGGCAGTATGTGCCAGTACACCGTGAAGCTCACAGAACCGGATCAGGTTGATGAGGAATTGATCGGCTGGATCAAGATCGCCTATGAGAGTGCTGGCTGAAGTGCCCCCTTCAGCTTATAACTGGACTGAAGCGGGGCACCAAGCCCTTCTTAACCCTTACCGTTGGGGGAGACTTCCAGCCATGAGTAAAGGGTCTCGCGTGCAGAAGGGGTGAGTTTTAAATTGAGGCTGATGTGCCCCGTCGCATCGGCAACAATGGTCAGGCGCAAGAGCAAATCATGGGACGCGGTTAGCCCTAGGCTCAACTGCGCCTGCCCTGTCCCTACCTGCCGGGTGGTAAGCAGCCCCTCAACAACCGCCAGTTTGGTCAAGGTTCGGATAAATTCCTCATAACGGGGGCGCAGGGCCAGCTCCAGCGGGCCGTAACTGGCAGAGATGGTGATATAGATACCTTCCCGCCGAATCGCCAACCGAGGCTCATCGTCGTCGGCGGCTTGGGTGAAAAACTCCAGACTGTCGGCAGTCTGTTTGGAGGTATCCAGAGTCTGGAAATTGCGCATGGATCAAACTCCAGTGACACAGGGGACACAATAAGTGAATTATATCCCAAACCCACTCATAAAAAACAAATAAATGTCAAAAGTTGGTCATCTTGACGAGCATCAGGGATGAAGGGTCTGTGAATCCATAGGCAAACTTGCGCTGTATCCGGTTTTGGGGCATAACTACGGCCAGTAAAAACTGAGACATACAGGGGGTTTGGTTTATGACATTTGGATCGGGCGAATCAAAAGCGTTGAGCCTTGAAGACCTGCTCCGCCAAGGCATTGAGGCGGCGAAGATGGGCAATAAGGATAGTGCGCGCCTGATCCTACGGCGGGTACTGGATCAGGACAAACGGAATGAGCGTGCGTGGTTATGGTTGGCCTCAGTGGAGGATGACCCTATCGAACGCCGGCGGGTGCTTCAAACCGTTCTGGACATCAACCCGGCCAATGCCAATGCTCAGAAACTGCTCAAGGCAATGGACACCGCAGTAGCACGAAGCGAACAGGCATCGATGCGCTTTGGGATCAGTGTCGTGTTGTTTATCATCGTCCTGTTGGCAATCGTTGGTGTGATTGTGGTTGTGGTCATCCCCTGAGAGGTTGAGCGTGGCAAACGAAGAACTTGATAAGCTGCTTCAACAGGGAATTCAGGCGGCAAAGGCGGGCAACCGCAAAGAAGCCCGTCGCTTTTTGGAGCAGGTATTAGAACAAGATGATGGCAACGAACAGGCGTGGCTGGTGCTTGCCTCTGTGGTAGAGACCCCCCGCGAACGTCGTATTTGCCTCGAAAACGTGCTGGGGATCAACCCCAACAACGAACGTGCCCGTCAGGCGCTGGAACGCCTGCGCCCCTCCCCGCCTTCTGGTCAGGTTGGGACAGAAGCGACCGCCGGCACCCCTAAACCGAGTGCAACCGCTGCACCTGCAACCAGCACCATCCGCCGTCCGGCTTCACAGCAGCCCCCACCGGCCATCGCCAACCGCCCCG
>JACSRJ010000176.1 GCA_014879835.1 Anaerolinea sp. | reverse complement strand
ACGATGTTGCCGGATTCTTTGGGGGTTAACGTTAGAGGACACGACACTTCCCCCTCAAACTGCCCCTTTTGATAAATACGGGGTAAACAAACTCAACTGCGTAAGCCCTAATCAGGATATTCACCGTTAGGTTCGCGGTATTTAACCAGAGGCATCTAAAAGGTGAGCCGATGCGCCGACTCATGACGTTTGTGATCCTTATGCTGATCAGTGGCTGTGCAGCACGTCCCGCCCCAACCCCACGTCCGACACTCACGCCCACATCCGCCTTTACCGTGGTACCGGAGTCTCCTCGATACCTGATTGACAATGAACGTTCAATCCTCCGTTATACTGCCTTTGGGCAAGGACTGCTGGGTTTTGCCCAAATTCCGGGCGAGTTTAAGCTCAAAGGCCGTACCGTGACCCTTGTGCCCGAAGGTGAAGGGTTTCGGGTCAAGTTGGAAATGGTGATCGATGGTAACACAGCCACCGCGGCCAACGGACTACTCCTAAATACCCTCCGCAGCATCCTTGAGATCGAGGTATTTCCGTTCGCTTATGTGTCTGCCGATTCAACCCAGATTGTATCGCTGACAGAGGAGTCCCTCAGTCTAACTCTGATCGGCACGTTGGAGTTGCACGGACATAAACGCCCTCTTGATCTGCCCATCACTTTGAGTATCAAGGATGGAATACTGAAGGGCAAAGGTACTATCGAACTGGACTTAAATGAGTATGAGGTGAATGTTCCGACGGCGATCATGAGCAGTCGTATCAAGTTTGAGGCGGAGATTGTGGCTGTGGTGTCCCCTTAACAAAAAGGAGTGAGCAGAGGAATCAAGGCCTCCCGTCCCGCGAATGGTGTAAGTGAATGGTGTAAATCGTCACACGGTACGTTTTTAACTGTAGTCAGGAGTAACCATGAACGTGGAATCTTCACCCCAAAGCACTGAACCAATTGTTGAGCAGATTACCCCTTACCTGCGCCGAGAGTGGTTTGACAATCGGCAGATCGTGGTCTTTGACATTGACAATGTGATTCGGGAGACCGTGGATAAAACGTATGCACTGATGCAGCAAACCATGATCGAATGGGATTTGAATCGTCCATATTTGGCGATTAACGACTTTGCCACCTCTCATGCAGCCCTTTCACCCTATGCCCAGAAGCAGCTTCGTCAAATTCGGATGTTTCGCCCAGAGCTAAAAGGCTATGTCGCAATCGTTATGCCCAGTGGCATTGTGACCAGTGTGATCCGGATTTTTGTGAGGACCAGCCCCGGCATCCGCGAAAATGAGATGTTCCCCAACCGTGAAGCGGCTTTTCAATGGCTGCGGAGTAAGCGTCCCGTGAAATAGACTGAGCAGAGAACACTGTGTGGAAGTCACCGACGGGCGATTCCCTGAGTGCAAATGGTGAGGGCATCGCCCGAGAGGGTGAGCTGAGGGGTGGCCACGCGAACACTGATCATATGTGGGGACTTCCCAATCTGCTGCTTCTGCCTTACCTCAGAGGCCTAAGCGCCGAACAGCCCTCATCCCTCTATAGTCCGACTTTGGGCAGGGTGAATTTGAAGGTGGCACCCTGACCGAGAGCGCTTTCCACCCAGATATTGCCTGTATGAGCTTCGACTGTTTGTTTGACTAAAGATAAGCCGACACCCATCCCTGCAAAACGCCGATTGATACCCTTGTCCACTTGGAATCCGCGCTTAAAGATGCGTTCGTGATCCTGAGGCGCAATTCCAATTCCGTAGTCATGAACAAAGACCATAATCGTCTCTTTGTCGTGCAGGCGTGCGCCGATCTCGATCCGATCTGCCTGCGGGCTGAATTTGATCGCATTGTCGATAAGCCGATCCAGTGCATCTGAAAGCGCCTGCATATCTCCCCGCACCGGAGGCAACCCCGGTTGAATATCGAGGATCAGGTTCTTTTTGACCAATGCCGCTCGGTAGCGCAGGCGCTCTACTACGGATCGGAGCACAATTTCCATCTGTACTGGGGTGAAGGTCAGACTTTGGGTACTGAGGGAGTGAAGCGAGACAATATCATTGACCATTTTTGCCAGTTCCATCCCCCAACCAGAGAGGGATTGTAAGCTCTGGCGCTGCTCTGAGGTGACCGGGCCCAGATAATCCTGTGTGAGCAGATCGATCTGCATAAGCATCTTGTGAAGCGGCGTTTTGATCTCGTGAGAAATATTCTGGAACAGGCTGTCCTTCAGTTCATCCGCCTCTTTGAGTTCGCTGTAGGCTGCTTCTAAGTCTGCGGCGCGTTTTTCAAGGGACTGGTACAGACGGGCATTTTCGAGGGCGTTTGCAACCACATTGGCAATCCCCTGACACAGTGAAATCTCAGCCAGATCAAAAGTGCGGTCGGCACTGGTGTCGAGGAGCTTCACCAACCCGATAGACTCACCCCGCGCCATAAGAGGGGTAATCAATCCTGTATAAGCACCGGTTCGAGCCATCAGGCTGCGTTCATTACCATCTTCTCGCAGTAGTGAGAGGTACAAGGTCATGGGCATTCCATGCTGAAGGCTGCGGGCCATGGTGGGGAAATCCTGAAGATGGTGACTCACCCCAACGCCCTCATCCCAAACCGCAAAGCCGATTTCGCGGATTGCCCGCGCCCGACGCAGTTCGCCATCCCATACCGAAAGAACACACCATGTGGAATTGCTGGCGCGGGTCAATTCAACACATAATCCGGTCAATTCGTCACTGGTAATGCCTGATACGGGATCGGCACGTTCTGTCTCCCACTCTTTGATCACCTCCTCAACGGCGGTGAGTGTGTTTTGGTAAAAAGGTGAGACCTCGTTGGTCTTGTAAAGTTCCACAATGCCGATCATGTTTGTGGCGAAACGAATCGGGCTGAGTAGAACGCTGGTCATGCCCATTGCGGTGAGGTAATCGCGCACCCGCTGGTTCAGGGATGCATCTCTCGCACGAGCGACCAATGACCGTCCAGTGCGCAAGATACCCGTCCCAAAAAGCAGTGAGGCCAAAGGGCGATCTGGACCTTCGCCCTGTGCCCAAACTGCGTTGCTTGCCTCAGCGATGATCGAGAGGCTGTTACGTTCTCGATCCCACGCAGAAATGGAACAGCGCGCCACTTTTAACGCCTCGCGGAGATCGCGGCTGATCAATTCCAACACGCTGTGAATATCAAGGGTGGAGGAGACCGCGGCGCTGGCTTCAAGGAGCGTGCTGAGTTCGCTTACCCGACGCTGGGTTTCATCAAAGAGGCGGGCTTTTTCCAGCGCGACCGCAGCCGTACTGACAAGATTCTCCAGTGTGTCTATATCGTCCTGAGTGAAAGCGCCTTCACTTTTGTTGATCACTTCCAGCACACCCAAGACATGATCACTGCTGAGAAGGGGCACTGCCAGAATGGAGTTTCCCGGACGGACAAAAGTCTCCCCAGCTTCGATCTTGGAGACCTGCTTCGAGCGTCGATCCCGCACCACCTGCCCCGCAATACCCTCGTGGGTGCCGATGCTCATGCCCAACATAGCCCGTGCCTGAGCCCCTTCAGCCGCAACCACTTCAAAAGTTTCCCCTTGCTCCTTATTGGGCATAAGGAGGGCAACGCTGCTGCACTCAACAGCTTCTGGGGCAAACTGCATCAGTTTTTTGACCACATCTTCAGCAGAAAGTGCGGCCGAAAAAGCTTGTCCAGCGCGGTTAAGGGCGCGCAACCGTTCACCTTGCCGCTCTAACAGATGCTCACGCGCCTTCGCCTCGGTGAGGTCAGTGAGGACGAGGATGGTGCCTACAGCCCCACCCACCAGAGGGGTAGAAGTGCGGGACATTTGCACCGGAATCACTTTGCCACTTTTGGTCACCAACTCTTGATAAAAGTTGATGGTGCCCCGCCCACCATGTTTAAGATTCTCCACCAACCGCTCACGGCCCTCAGGGTGAAAGATTTGCCCTGCGCTTTGCCCCTGAAGTTCACGCCGCATATAGCCACTGATATTGAGCAGGCGGTTATTGACATAGATAATATTGGCATTCTGATCAACAATCACCATGCTGTCGCCCATGGTGTCCATAACCATCTTGCGGAATGCCTGCTCTGCACGCATTTCTTCTTCACGACGGGTGAAGTCACGCACCAGTTGATCGTGCTCAATACGGGTCACCCCTTGCATGATCATGGCGTTGAGAACATCTGCCGCACGCTTCTCGTGGATCGGGTAAGGGTGGTCAGTGGTCAGAATCAGAATGCCCATCAGGTTTTCTCGTTTGAGGGGCAAAAAGTGGATGTGAGACTGGTAAAGCTGCCGGAGAGCACGGGCGAGGGTTTCTCCACCGGGTTGGACAGAAAGATTCACCAGATCGCAGTTTATCCACTGTTCACCTTTATCAAAGGCCGCACTGATAGGATTGGCAGTGGGATCAAGGGGCAAGCGGGGGTGTTCGGGTGAGTTTCCAGTGTACAGGCGCAAAAAAACCTGCGCGGCGGCCGTCCCCTTACTGGATGTGATGGTACGACTGACAAGGACTTTATCTTCAAGGGTGAATAACCACGCGACAGTGCAGGGCAAGATGGTCAATGCCGCCTCGCACAGCTCTTCAAACAAGCGCAGGTTGGTCAGAGAGGGAAGTCTACCAGTGTTCGCCATAGATAACTTTCACCATGCGCATGTGGCCCATCTACCCAACCATTGTATCCCAAACACGCCACCTACGCTGTGAATATTTAGAAGCGTATAAATACCTCCATCAATTCTCCACTCAAACACAGTCCCTCATTCCCAGTGCGCATAAGCGTAGAGGCGTCAATTATGCATCCAGCAGGTAGATTTACATTTGATCAACAATTGATATGTAATGTATACTTGACATTGTGATTGATATAGCTTACATTATGTATATTGAAGTAGACTTCAAGCATACATCACAAGACAATGAGGTCGCCAGATGTCCTACCAAGAAAAAAGAAGCCTTGTGTCACTTGTGGGCACGCTCCTGATCTCTGTGCTTTATGGTGTCTTCATCTACCAGAGATACCCCACAGGCAGCCCAGAAACCAGTGAAGTCTTTAAGTTTTGGGGAGCGGCGCTGCTGCTTTTTGTGCCCGTGCAGGTTGTCTTTAAGGTCATCCTTTATGTGCTGCTCAATGTGCTCAATACCATTGCCACCCGTGAGGAAGAGCCTGAGATCGCCGATGAAATGGATCGGTTGATCGAGTTAAAGTCGGTGCGGAATTTCTGTTATGTGTTCATGATCGGATTCTTTTTGGCGGTGGGCGCGCCCGTGGTCGATCTCGAACCGTCGGTTATGTTCCTCATCCTGCTGATCACCTTTGTGGTGTGCGGTGCTGTTTTGGATATTTCAGCCTTTTACTTCTACCGGAAGGGCATCTAAGATGAGCAAATGGGTGATCCGCAATCACATCCGCAAACTGCGCTTTCATCAGGACGAGATGACCCAGCAGCACTTGGCGGAGAAGGTGGGTGTAACCCGCCAAACTATCGTCGCCATCGAGAAGGGCAATTACTCACCCTCACTGGAGTTAGCTTTTCGGATTGCGCGGGTCTTTAACCTCTCAGTGGAAGAAGTCTTTTATGTGGACATCGTAGAACCCTAGTCTCCATGCGTCTAGACAGCCTAATATCCAATGTGATCAGGTCACACCGATCAGAGGAGTGACCCTTGTACAGCCCTTGTCTGTTCCCGTATATCAGCTTACCCCTAACAGGAGATGACTCATGAAAGCGATTGTTTCAACCCGATATGGTTTCCCCGATGTGCTTCAACTTCAGGAAGTGCCCAAGCCTACTCCCAAGGATCATGAGGTTCTGATTCGGGTTCGAGCGGGTGCTGTCACTCCCTCAGACTGCGCCTTTCGCAAGGGAGAACCGTTCATTGTAAAGCTCATATATGGCCTCCGAAAACCGCGGCTGGTCATTGGTGGAGTCGAGTTTTCAGGCGAGGTTGAGGCTGTGGGCAAGGAGGTGAAACTATTTACGCCCGGCGATCAGGTTTGGGGGATGAGTCCTAACACCTTTGGGGCTTATGCCCAGTACCTATGCCTTGCCGAAAAAAGCCCTCTGATCGTGAAATCACCCCGGATGCGCCATGAAGATGCGGTGGGGGTTGTGGATGGCGCGACCACGGCCTTAACCTTTTTGCGAGCAGTGGCCAACGTTCAGCCGGGGCAAAAAGTCCTGATCAATGGCGCATCAGGTGCGGTAGGAGCCTATGGCGTGCAGATCGCCAAATACCTGGGCGCGGAAGTGACTGGGGTTTGCAGCGGCGCGAACGTCGAACTGGTCAAAGCGTTAGGTGCTGATCGGGTCATCGACTATACCCATGAGGATTTCACCCAAAACAATCAGGCCTACGATGTAATTTTCGACGCGGTGGGCAAAAGTTCATTTGGGCGCTGTAAACGGGCCCTCAAGCCCAAAGGTATCTATATGACCACTGTACCCTCGTTGGGGATCGTGTTTAATATGCTGCGCACTGCCCGAAGCCGCGGCAAAAAAGCAAAGTTCACCACCGCTGGGCTGCTCCAGAGTAAGGAATCTCTCACCTTCCTTCAGACGCTCTTTGAGGCGGGTCGCATCAAGTCCGTCATTGATCGCTGTTATCCACTAGAGCAGGTTGCGGAGGCCCATCGTTATGTGGATACCGGGCGTAAGAAGGGCAACGTGATCATCACAGTAGGGGCATAACAAAGCGAGGCAGGTTGAGGGGGTTTCCCCCTCAAAAAGACCATTCCCCCCTTCGCCTTCCCTATGCGGGATTGAGTGGGCGACAGTAAGTTTACCCTCATCCCCCTGCGACCGCTGCGCGGCACCCTCCTCAGCGCACGCGGTAGAAGGGAGAATCGAGACTTCGAGGACAAAACCCCTCAAGCTCCCCCGTTTGGGGGTTGTGGGGGACGCCCCCACAAAAGGTTTTCACCCCTCTCCCAGCCGCGAAGCGGCGGTCGGGAGAGGGGACGGGGGTGAGGTCTCTTATCCTGCCCCAAAATCTACTGTCGCTCCCTCAGCTTTGCGGGGCGAAGGGGGCTGAGGGAGCTGTTACCCCTTGATGCAGTCACCAATAGCGGTGAGCAGTTCGGTTACATCAGTAGGAGTCAGATCCGCCATATGGGCGATTCGGAAGGTCTTGTCCTTCAGCTTGCCGTACCCATCGGAGAGGATCATGCCTCGCCCCTTCAGGTATTTGTTGAGCGCCTTGACATCAACGTTCCGGGTATTGGCAATGGTGCTAACGGTTGGGGAGTGGTAGCCTTCTTCGGAGAACATGGCAAAACCATTCTCCTGCACCCAATCGCGGGTCATTTCGGCCATCTTTTGGTGGCGGGCAAAACGATTCTCCAGCCCTTCAGCCAGCATGTAGTCAAGCTGCTTGTCGGTCGCAAACATGAGCGAGATATTGGGCGTGGTCGGGGTGTTGTTCTTCACGAGGAAGGCTTCAAGCTCAACGAGATCGAAGTAGTAACCCCGGTTGCTGACCTGCTTTGCCCGCGCCAGAACTGCATCAGAGCTGGCCGCAAAAGCCAACCCCGGAGGCAGCCCCATGGCCTTCTGGGTAGAAGTTAGGACAAAGTCCAAACCCAAGCGATCAACATCGATCTTATAGCCGCCGAAAATGCTCACCGCATCAACCAGAATCAAGGTGTCGGGGTACTGTTTGATGATCCCCACCATTTCTTCAAGTGGAGCCTTGACTCCGGTGCTGGTTTCGTTCAGCACCAGTGCCACCGCATCGTAGGATTGTTTTTTGAGCTGTTCAGCAAGCTGCTCCGGTTTGACAGACTTACCCCACTCAGCCTCAATAACGTCTACCTGTTTGCCATTGGCTTTGCTCACGTAAGCCCAACGTTCGCTGAAAGCGCCATTAACCAGATGCAGCACCCGGCGGTCATCACGAATGCAGTTGCGTGATGCGGCTTCCCACAAACCAGTTCCTGAAGAGGTGGAGACATACACCCGTGACTGAGTGAAAAATGCCTGACGCAGTTTGCCCTGAACAGTGGTGAAAAGGGCTTCAAAGTCCGCTGAACGATGGCCGATCATCCATTGCCCCTGCGCCTCAAGGATTTCCTTGCGCACTTCAACCGGGCCGGGGATAAACAGACGGATGTGATCGGGTTTGACAGTATCAGCCATGATACAACTCCTGTTTGGTGATCTTTAGCGCGTAAAGCGCAGAGAACGCAACTGAGATTCAACTTCCTCACGGGCGGGGTTAAGGGTAGGGTCAATATCGCTTGCTACCGCCAAATAGCAGCTTACATAATCCCCAAACTGAACCGCATACATCACTTGGGTCAACAGTCCCTTACCCTTGGCGCTAACCATATCTGGGACGATTCCTTCCATCATGAAGATGGAGCGGGCTACAGATTGGGCGGTTTTGGTCTGCTCCGATTCGGAGGGTGTGGCAAGGCAAAATGCCGCCAAGCGCACCCCATCAGGAATCACCCCCAACCCTGATAATGTGCTAAAAAGTAAGTCGGGAAGCGCATCGGCAAGCGCTACAGCCTTGGCGTTTTGGTTGATCTGTGACTTCCAGCGACGGGCTGCGGTGGCCATAGCACCTGCCCCATAGATGAGCGGAATCCGCCCGATCATCTGCCATGCGAGGCGTTTGGCAGGGTTGTGGGTGGGGGGCACATCCAGTCCAATGAGATCGCGCTCGGCACGCATCACTGCCACTGCTTCGCGTACTTCTGGCTCCAGATCACGTCCCCATCCTAAACGATTAATGAATGCCAGCAGCAGTCCGATCTGTTCTCCGATGGCGGCGCGTGGTGGTGAAGGCTGCTTCAGAGTCCATACCGTCGATCCGGCCTTGTCCGCAGCCTTGGACAATGCGCCGTCAGGGGTGATAGCGATCATTTTAGTACCCCGCGCATCGGCCAGATCACGAGCAGCCAGTGTGTGTAAATCGTCCCCAGTAGGATCAATCAGGATGACCAGAGTACTCTGACCATCGGCAAAAGCTGGCAGATCACTGCTGCGGCTTACCATGGTCGGAATATTACAGGTGGACGCGATCACCTGAGTCACCAGTTCGCCTACAAACGCACCTTCTTCACTACCGCAGATCAGGACTTTGCCAATCCGAAGGAAGGTTTCGTTCAGGGGAAGTTCTAGCCCCCTGCGCCATGCCGATTCGAGATCATCAGGCAGAGCATAAATCCGGGCGAACATCCCGACACTGTCAGTGGCGCGAAAACGCGCCGGATCATCGAGGGGTTGAGCTAGCATCGATACCTTGATACCTGTATATAGGACAAAAAACCCGCAAAACCCTCAGAAGTTGCCCTCTATTCACCGGGGTTCTGAGAAAGCTGGGTACAGGCGTGCAATTCCTACCCATAGCACTGGTGAAGGTTGAACGTCGCTGCGAAGGCCCTGCAAAACGTTCACACAGGCGCTTCTTTTTTGTATTTGCGGAGTGTCAAATAAGCACTGGGATGAAATTTGATCGTGAACGATGGTACAAACAAAATCGCAAGTGTGCAACAGCAAGTTAAACAAGTATAATCTGTGCCACCGAAAAGACGGTGAGCAGGCATGTCGGTAGTCGAAGAGATCAAAGCGCGGCTGGATATTGTCCAGTTCATCTCGCAGTATGTGCCGCTCAAAAAAGCCGGGCGGAACTTCACTGCGCCATGCCCCTTCCACAGTGAGCGCACCCCTTCATTTGTGGTCTTCCCAGAGACTCAGGGCTGGCACTGTTTTGGTGCATGTGGTGAAGGTGGTGACATCTTCAACTTTGTGATGAAGCGGGAGAATCTGGACTTTCCGGCGGCCGTCCAGTTTTTGGCGGATAAAGCCGGGATCGAAGTTAAGCCCCGTACCGATGAGCAGCGCCGCATTGATGAACATCGTGATAAACTGCGGGGACTGGTTGAAGAAGCGGTCAAGTACTACCATCAACTGCTGGTCTCCGCCCCGGAAGCTGCCCATGCCCGCGAATATGTTCGCCGGCGTGGGTTGAGCGACGAAACGATCCTCAAATTCCAACTTGGTTATGCCCCCCGTGACTGGGATGCGGCGCTGACACATCTGAATCAGATCGGCTACCAATCCGACGACTTAATTGAGATAGGCTGCGCCATCCGCAACGATGCCGGGCGCATTTATGATCGCTTTCGGGATCGACTCATGATCCCGATCTGTGATGAACGGGGCAAACATATCGGTTTTGGGGCACGAGCGCTTCGAGCGGGCGACGAACCCAAATATCTGAACTCGCCCCAGACTCCCCTTTTTGACAAAAGCGCGACCCTGTTTGCCCTCCATCTGGCGCGTCCCGCCATTCGTGAGCAAGAAGTGGCGGTGATTGTTGAAGGTTATATGGATGCAATCACGGCGCATCAGGCGGGTTTTACTAATGTGATCGCCCAAATGGGTACTGCACTCACCAAACCCCAACTGCGTCAGTTAAGCGCTTTTGCCAAGCGCCTGATCCTTGCATTGGATGCTGATGCGGCCGGGGTGCGGGCAACCATGCGGGGGCTGAACGTGATGCGTGAATCCTCCGAAAGCCACGCCATCTACTTTGATCCTGCCACCGTAATCCGTCAGGCAAGCCGCTTTGATCTTGAAATTCAGGTGGCCACCGTTCCTGAAGGCAAAGACCCCGATGATCTGATTCGCAAGGACCCCGAAGCATGGCGCACCCTGATCCAAATGGCGCAGCCTGTCTCCGACTATGTGATCAGTGTGGGTACGGCACACCTCACCCCGGAGTCGTCGCTTTCGGAACGCGAAGCCGTCGCACGTGATCTACTGCCGATCCTTGTGGCTACCGAAAACGATCTGGCACGCCAAGCGAACGTGCAGCAGTTAGCCTATAAACTCCGTCTGGGCAGCGGGCGGGCGCTTTTGGAATGGGCGCAGCATCATCTGCCTAATCAGCGTCTGTCCGAAATACCTCGGCGGGTGCAGCCAACAGCCACCTCCGAACAGGCAGCATCGGGTGTTGTTGGTACCACTTCAGTCCAACCCGCCCCGCTCCCAGCCCACAAACCGATGATCTCGATCAACGCGGCTGAGGTACGTGAGCGTTTTTGTGTGGTCATGCTCGTTCAGCACCCAGAACTGCTCTCCTTTGCTAACCGGAGGTTCCGGGAGCTTGCGGCAGAATCTCCAACAGGGAAACCGGCACTGACTGCGCTCAATGGCGCTGATTTCACGCATACCCAGTATCGGGCGGTTTTTCTGACTCTGGCACAGGGCTTAGAACAACTTGAACTTGAACCCTACGAGTTTGTACGCGAACACCTGCCCCATTTGGTAGACTTGATCGACGATCTACGTGAGGAACCACTAGAGAACTTCAAAACACGTCTGCGCGAACCACTTCGGATAGAATTAAAAGGGGTTCTACGAGAGCGGGGCATGAGTCAGATTCTCCTAGGCAACGATGAGAACCGTCGCTTTACCTTTGAACGGTGTGCCCTCGAACTGCGCCGACTGCGGCTTCGGCGGGAAAATGCAGAATTGGAGACTTTGCAGCAGGAGTCCGATCAGGATGCTTTAATGACCTATCAACAGCGCGTAAACGCCAATTCAGCGGCAATAGCGCGCATCGAAATCGCCATGAGAAGGGGAGCATGAGAGGATGGCCAAACGCCGAACAAAAAAAGCAGGTCAGGGACGGGAAGTGGATACGCAGGAAATGGCGGCGGTCGAGGATGAACGCGATCATCACAATGGCGAGCCAGTTATCCCGTTTATTGACGATGATGATGCCGATGATCCTCGTCTCATGCTTGAGCAGCTTGAGGAGATGGGTATCAGTGTCAGTGGCAACCTGATCGGCAGTGATGCCTTTCCCGACCCTGATGACGAAGAAGGGTTGGAAGATTTGGAGGAAGACATCGAGGAAAACAAACTTGATGGCGCTGCTCTTGCCGATGATCCGGTGCGGATGTATCTGAAGGAAATTGGACAGGTTCAGCTTCTTGATCCCAACCGTGAGACGTGGTTATCTTCCCAGATGGCTGCTGTTTCGCTGCTCAATCAGATGCTTGATCAGGTCAAGGCCGCAGGCGGCGAAGCGCCTTATTCACAGCTTCTGATCGTACTCTATGAGCGGGTGATCCAGTATTGGACTGAAGTAAGCGCTTCTTCCGAAGAGAATGGTATCGATGCACCCGATCTGGCGCGCTTGATCGATGAAGCTGCCACACTTCGTCAAGGCATTCTCGATGAACGCACAGATTCCTATGTGCGGGTGTTTTTAGAGCAAGGTGATTGGGGCCGTGACGAACACTGGACAGTGCTGGCACGCAGTCTCTTTGAAGTTTTCCAGATTGTCTATCTGATGCCCCACACCCTTGTCGCCCGATTGATGTCCAACCTCAAGCCGCAGAAGGGTTTTCCTTCTTTGGAAGACTTTACGCGGTGGGTCCAAGAAGAACATGTGGCGTTGGAAGCAAATGCCGAGGCAGAGTTGGAGGAGATCAGGAAACACGCCAATCAATCAGCGGAGGCCCTTACTCGGGCCAATCTGCGCCTTGTGGTGAGTGTTGCCAAGCGTTATATGATGCGCAAGATCAGTTTTTTGGACCTGATTCAGGAAGGCAATATTGGGCTGCTGAGGGCTGTTGAGAAGTTCGATCACACCAAGGGTTTTAAGTTCAGCACCTATGCGACATGGTGGATCCGTCAGGCCATCAGCCGCGCTATTGCTGATCAGGAGCGAACAATCCGAATTCCTGTCCACATGGTGGAGACTATCAATCGCCTGATGCGTGTCCAGCGTGATCTGGTGCAGCAGCTTGGGGCAGAGCCAGATACCGAGCATCTGGCGTTGGAGATGGATTTTTTGACTCAGGAAGAGACCGAACATGTCCGTCAGGTGATGCGTGAAGGGGGAAAACTGGATCCGGGAATGGCCCGGAAACTGCGCCGCGCCGCTAACAAGGTGCGCCGTATCCTGCGCATCTCTCAGGAACCGATGTCTCTTGAAATGCCTGTAGGCGAAGAAGATTCGAGCCAATTGGGAGACTTCATCGAAGATGACAAGGTGATCGGCCCCGTTGATGCGGCGGCACGACAGCTTCTTAAAGAACAGGTACGCGGGGCTTTGAATGCGCTGGGTGAACGTGAACGGGAAGTCCTTGAGATGCGTTTTGGCCTCAAGGATGGTCAGGAACACACCCTCGAAGAGGTGGGCAAATATTTTGGGGTCACCCGTGAGCGCATCCGCCAGATCGAGGCAAAAGCACTGCGAAAACTGCGTCATCCCACACGCAGCCGTCCCCTGCGGGATTATCTATAAGCGGAGGTATGATGAAAATTGTGGTCATTGGTGGCACTGGGCACATCGGCACTTACCTGATCCCTCGTTTGATTGCGGGGGGACATGAGGTGGTCAATGTCAGTCGTGGGGCGCGCGCTCCCTATCAGACTCACCCCGCTTGGAAGTCGGTGCAGATGGTTATCTCCGACCGACGGGGGGAAGAAGAAGGCGGTTCATTTGGACAGCGCATTGCCGATCTGAAAGCGGATGTGGTCATCGACCTGATCTGCTTTACCCTAGACAGCGCACAGCATCTGGTGGAAGCCCTGCGCGGCTCAGTCCAGACCTTCATCCACTGTGGCACAATCTGGGTACATGGACACAGCACTGTCGTCCCTGCTGATGAAAGCCTGCCCCGCAATCCCTTTGGTGAGTATGGCGTCCAAAAAGCTGCAATTGAAGCCTATCTCCTTGATGAAGCCCGCCGTAAGGGTTTCCCGGCGGCAATTCTCCATCCGGGGCATATTGTGGGTGAAGGTTGGATGCCCGTTAACCCCGCCGGCAACCGAAGCCCAGAGGTTTTTCAAAAACTGGCGCGGGGCGAGACCCTATGCTTGCCTAATCTGGGGCTAGAGACTCTCCATCATATCCATGCAGATGATATTGCCGCAGCCTGCCTCAATGTGCTTGCCAACCGAAGTGCGGCCATCGGTGAGAACTTTCATATCGTTTCGCCAGCGGCGCTCACTTTGCGTGGCTTTGCGGAGGCCGTTGCAGGATGGTTTGGGCAAAACGCTCGCCTAACTTTTTTGCCGTGGGAGATGTGGCGCGATACGGTCACCCCGGAGGATGCTGAGGCCACATGGGATCATATCGCCCACAGCCCCAATGCCAGCATCGCCAAAGCACGCCGGTTGATCGGATATGAGCCGCGCTACACATCACTGCAAGCGGTTCAACAATCGGTGGAATGGCTCATTCGCAACGGTGAATTAGAGATTTAGCGTGATGAGCGCTGATTGAGGACTTGAGATTCGAGGAGAGTCTTTTATGGTTGCGGCAATCGTACTGATCAATGTGGAACGGGCACGGGTGGATGATGTGGCCCAGCACCTGCTCAAATTTAGCGAGGTGAGCGAAGTCTTTTCGGTTGCGGGACAATATGATCTGGTGGTCATCGTGCGTGCCCACACCAACGAGGAGATCGCGGATTGTATTGCGGGCAAAGTGCGCGGGGTTCCCTTTATCACCCGCACAGAGACCCTGATTGCGTTCAAAACCTACGCCCCAGAGGATATGGATCGCATGTTTTCCATCGGGAATGATGAACCGAAGGGATGAGGGGGTGTAGGTGGCGGACAAGACAGGCCTTGTCCCTACCAAAACCCTTCGTAGGGACGACGCAGGCGTCGTCCGGACTGTGCAGGTAAAATACCGGGCAGCTACACGCGGCTGCCCCTACGAAACCCCAATCCCGCCTCCCTCCCTTAAGAACCTACCCTTCAAAGCAGCGGGGATGAGGGGCAATTGCGTAACGCCTAGAGTCATTCAAGCCCGCTGCGGCGCTCCCTGTCTGCAACCTGCCCAAAAGATTTGTGTAATCGGCTCCAACACTTTAAGATCAAGGCATCCAGTTGGTTTTATGCAGCGGAGTCGTCCCCATGCCCAAAAGCTTTCAACGGGCATTGATCCTGATCGTGCTTGCCGTTTTGATCGGCAGCATCTTCTCAGTGCCTACATCTGTCAGCAGTGCAGCCGCCAAAACCTATCGGATCGTGATCCCTTCCATTGGGGTGGATGTGCCCGTGATCCTCGCCCGTCGAACCCGTACCAGTTGGAGTGTAGCCCGTCTGGGAACAAAATACGCTGGACATTTGCAGGGTATGGCATACCCCGGTGAAGGTGGCAATATTGGGATTGCCGCCCATGTGGAACTCACCCCCACCAAACCGGGGCCTTTTGTCAACCTCAACAAACTGCTGCCTTTTGATGAAATCCAGATCATCTATGGGGACATCACCTACCGCTATACCGTGACCAGTTCGTTCGCGGTCAAGCCTACCGAACTCGCCGCAGTTCAAGCCACACCTTATGAAGTTCTGACTCTGATCACCTGCACCAGCGATGGCACCAACACTGCACGGGGACGCTACGCCTTACGTTGGATTGTGCGCGCCTTACCAGCATACTGAAAGGCTAACTATGACCCTTCCTCCTCTTGCGGAATCTTCCGGAGAATCGATTGGAGCGCTCAGCGCTGATATTCGCCTGCTTGGGGGCCTGTTAGGCACTGTCATCCGGGCCCAGCATGGTGAGTCTCAGTTTCAATTGGTGGAGCAGATTCGTTCGTTAGCGCGTGCCCGACGTAAAGGCGATGCCACCGCCGGAGAAGCGCTGCGCACCCAGATCGCCGGGCTTGATCTAGAGTCGCTTCGGGTGCTGATCAAAGCCTTTAGCAACTACTTCCAATTGATCAACATTGCTGAGGATCAGCAGCGGATTCGGGTACTGCGCGGGCGTGAGATGAATGGTGCCATCAAGGAGTCCATTGAGAATGCGGTACGGGCACTGCATCAAAACGGGATGGATGCAACCGAGATGCGTAAGCTGCTGAACAGCACCCGGCTTCGCCTCGTTCTGACCGCCCACCCTTCAGAGGCAAAACGCAAAGAAGTCCTAATCAAACTGCGCCATATCGCCCAGATGCTGAGTGCCTACAACGGTGGTGGGCTGCTCTCCCGCGAGAAGCGTCAGATCGAGGCAGGGTTGGCAGAAGAGATCGAGGAGTTGTGGCAAACCCGGCCTACCCGCGCTGCACGGGCTACGGTCGCTGATGAAGTCGATTTTGGTGTGTATTTTATCATCTCCGCAGTGATGGATATGGCCGTGGATATTCATGGGGAACTTCAACATGCCCTTGAGGTTGCTTACCCCGGTGAGAATTGGGAGGATATTGCTCCCATCCTACACTATGCCACATGGATCGGTGGGGATCGAGACGGCAACCCCAATGTGACCGACAATGTGACCCTAGAAACTCTTGCGACCATGCGACAGGCGTCCCGTGAGGTTTATCTGCGGGAGATCGCCTTTTTGCGTGATCATCTCACCCAATCCGCCAGCGAGGTGGCGATTTCGGAGAGCATCACCCAATCGGTGGGGGATTCGTCCCTTGCGTTCAAGTTTCCGGGTGAACTCTACCGCCACAAAATGGACAAAATCTGGGAACAACTTAATCGTGACGGTTATCCCACCAACCGCGAACTGCTTGAAGATCTGTATCAGGTGCGCGATAGTCTACGTCACAATCGGGGGGAATTGGTGGCTAACGGAGCCCTGCGGCGCTTGATCTCCAAAATTGAGATGTTTGGGCTGCACCTGCTGCCCCTCGAAGTACGCGAAGATGCACGGCGCTTCAGCGCCGCCTTGGATGAGATTCTCGGCGCTTATGGACAGGCGTATGCCCAACTTACCGAAACCGAACGACAGGCGCTGCTTACCCGTGAAATCGAAGGGCGACGTCCGCTGTTTCCTCTAGAGCCGGATTTTTCCGAGTCCACCAATCAAGTGATCTCCTTGTGGCGCATGATCGCCCGGGCCCATCGGCGTTACGGACGCGAGTCCATTGATACCGTGCTGGCCAGCATGACCAGTGCTCCTAGTGACGTTTTGGGAATGCTCCTGATGGCCCGCGAGGTCGGGGTTCACAATGCAATTGATATTGTGCCCCTCTTTGAAACCATCGACGATCTGCACGCTGCGCCCGGAATCATCACCACCCTTTTTGAAAATCCAGCCTACCGTCAGCATTTGCGTGCTCGTGGGGATAAGCAGCAGATTATGTTGGGTTACTCTGACAGCAACAAAGATGGCGGCTATTTGGCGTCCAACTGGAGTTTGTACACTGCACAGGAGGCGCTCGCCGCGACCTGTCGCAAGCATGGGGTGGCGTTGGAACTCTTTCATGGGCGTGGGGGGAGTATCGGGCGCGGTGGCGGGCCCACTCATCAGGCGATTCTAGCGGCACCGCCACTGGCGCGTCCCGGTCAGTTGAAGATCACTGAACAAGGAGAGGTGATCGCTTACCGCTACAGCAATCCCCAGATCGGGCGGCGTCACCTGCACCAGATTCTCAATGCAGTGCTGCTCGCGGCTGGGTCTGACCCTCATGCGGAAGGGGTTCCCGGAGCATGGCGTGGGGTTATGGATTATCTGGCGGAAGCTGGCAAAGTCGCGTATCGAGGGTTGATCTATGAGACACCCGGCTTTCTCGAATACTGGTCAAACGCCACCCCTATTGATGAACTAGCAAATCTACCTATCAGTTCGCGCCCTGCCAAACGACGCAAAGGCGGCTTTGAAGGGCTGCGGGCTATCCCATGGGTTTTTTCATGGATGCAGTGCCGGGCAATCATTCCCAGTTGGTATGGTATTGGCGCAGCCATCGACTCTTTTTGTACCAGTCGCGCTGATGGGATCGAGACCCTGCGCGGGATGTATGAGCGCTGGTCGTTTTTTAACGCACTGGTGCAAAACGTCCAGCTTGATCTGGCCAAAGCAGATATGGATATCGCTGCCCTTTATGCCGGTTTGGTCAACGATTCAACGCTGCGCGAGTCCATCTTCGCCCGCATCCGCGCTGAACATGAGCGTGCCTGTGATTACATCTGCCGCATCACCCGACAGGAGTCTCTGCTCGAAAACGTTCCGGTAATCCAGCGTTCGATTGAACGGCGCAACCCGTATGTTGATCCCCTGAACTTCATTCAGGTGTCCCTGCTGCCCAAACTGCGATCCCTGCCCTCAGAGGCAGATGAGCGCACAGCACTGCTGGAGGCAGTGCTGTCTACCATCAATGGGATCGCAGCGGGTATGAAAACTACTGGCTAAAGAGACTTTAGGCCAATGTACCGTTGGGATCGGAGCAGGTGTAACGATCATGCACGGAGACGATAGGCAGCACATCAGGATGGATCGTCTCCGGCCCGAGACGCATCACCAAACGGCAAGTGATATATCCAGCGCTGGCTTGATCGTAACGGCGTTCCCACTGGCGATAATCTAGTTCTTGCTTGGTGCTTTCCCATGGGAAGGTAGAAGGTGGTTGGGAGGCACCACAGCGCCACGGCTTGGGGGTGAGCCGCGCCCGGAAACACTCTTGTGCCTGACACAACCGAATGTAGAGAGGATCGCTCTCCAGTTCGCGCATCATATCAAGGGTTTGTCCCTGAGTGGGATCAAAAAGCTGGTTGGTGATCAGGCAGCGCAGCCCGGCCAGCGTTCGATAGACGCGGATTCCTAGATCGCGCCGGGTAGCAGCCCAATCGGCTACTTTTTGAGTATATACACTTTCGGGGTCACTAGATGGGCCAGAAGGTTGCCTATTAAACAGCCATCCTCGTTGAGCAGGAGGTTTTTGTTTGCCGGGGTCGGGGAAATCAATATCGATGAACATGGCACTGGCAGTATTCAGCACTTGGGCCCCGTAAGCGTTCCGGGTGATAACCGCGATCTGCTGTCCAGCACTGTTGGTGATCGATTGTAGTACCTCCTCCCGCAGGGGACGATCTCCGTAACCATAACGGTTTAAAGTCTCCCGGTTGAGAATTTTCTGAGCGATCTGCCGCGCCCTGTCCTCGGCTTTATGACGGGCATCTTCAGGGCTTTGATCCGACCACTGCCAGCACGAAAAGGTCGCTTTCTGCCCACCTGTCCCCTGAACCGTTTGGATGCTTTTTGCCCAGTATTTGGGTATCCACATGGATTTTTAACCTCCACACCACTCAGCTTTTATCGAGCGATATTGGCCTCATTATAGGGGAGGTTGGTGCGGTGCGCTGATCAGCCCCGCCCTCTCCTTATGAACGACTCTGAAAAAAGGGGATGTAGGGAGTGAACATCCTCGCTTTAGCGCCGATCTAGGGGAGGTCTGACTGGACCCACTGATCCACTCAGAGTCCCTATACTTTTGCCCTCCGCCCACTTACCTCATGTGTTGACGACGGCATCAGTTCTAGCTAAAATTCCCCTCAAGTCCCAAACTTTGTGATCACTGGCTTAATGGTTGTGAGTGGCGTACATCGCCCAAGGAGCTTTTTTACAATGACTGATGCACCCTCCAGCGCATCACCGCAGGAAGAAAAACAAGACCCCACCTTAAACGCCCGCCGCCTTTTGGTATGGGTGGTTGCGTTCGGCTTGGGGGCGGTCATCTCAGCAGTCCTTTTTTACGTTTTCCCAGCCCTTTTTGGGAAACCTTCTATCCCGCTTGATGCCCGCTTGCCCATCAGTTTTGTAGAAGTGCCTCTTCTGCCCTTATGCGCGCTGCCGATGGGCTTCTTTCTGGTGATCTGGCTCGATTATTTTATGGGGACTCAAATCCTCCCCGATTAGTGTTCGAGGGCGCTCCCTGACCAGATTGTTGGAGAGCGCCTTTATCGTTTGACCCCGGAACAATACATATTCTCATGCCTCCCATACACGACGTAATTATCAAAAAACTGGTCACCCACAGTGATGATCGTGGGTACTTCCGTGAAGTGCTTCGGGATGATGATCACCTGCTGCGCCAGTTTGGCCAGACCAGCATCACCCGTACCTACCCCGGTGTGATCAAAGCCTTTCACTGGCATCAAGAACAGGATGACATCTGGTACATTGCCTCCGGCATGGCCCGGGTGGTTTTGTACGACCGCCGGCCTGAGTCGCCTACCTTTAAGGTGACACAGGTGATCTTTGCAGGTGAAGATAACCCTCTCAGCATCTTGATTCCCAAAGGCATTGCACACGGTTATCAGGTGTTGGGCAATGCCCCTGTACTGATGTTTTATCACACCACCCACAGCTACAACCCCAAAGCCCCGGATGAATTTCGCATCCCCTTTGATGATCCCGAAATCGGTTTTGATTGGTCGATTCAGAACCGTTAAGGTGCTGCCCCCGGCGCGATTTCGCTTGTACGACTCGGTGCGGCGAAAGATCGGGGGCGGGTTCATTTCGCCATTCCCACCACGATCAATAAAAGAGGGGACATGCTCATCATCGCTGTGTTTGTAAGTGGCATGACCACACTCGCCATCGAATTGACTGCTTCCCGGTTGCTGGGCAACGTTTTTGGTACCTCCAATTTGGTGTGGGCAAACGTGATCGGCTTGATGCTGCTCTACCTCACCGTTGGTTACTTTGTGGGGGGCTGGCTGGCGGATCGCTTCCCCACGCGGATCGCCTTTTTTCGGATTATCGCTTGGGGCGCGTTCTTCGGTGGATTGGTTCCCTTTGTGGCCCGTCCGGTACTCTCCGGTGCAGCAGGAGCGGTGATCGGCTTTCAGGCGGGGGCGGCGCTCGGTTCGTTTGTAGCTGTGTTGTGCCTCTTTGCCCTGCCCATCACCCTTCTGGGGTGTGTCTCCCCCTTCGCCATTCGCCTTGCGGTCAGTGACCCGGCCTCAGCGGGCAAGATTAGCGGGCGCATGTATGCCATCTCCACTTTGGGCAGCCTGCTTGGGACATTCTTGCCGACCCTGTGGCTCATCCCCGAAGCCGGAACCACCCGCACCTTTGTGATCTTTGCAGGGGTTGCTCTCAGTGTGGCTTTGATCGGTTTGATTCGTCAGGGCAAGGCGGGAAGGCGGGCGGCTGTATGGCTGATCTGGCAGCCCCTCGTCCTGATCGCGCTCACCCTGACTGCACCCGGCGGCGCTTTGCGTCCGCCCCCGGAAGGGCGCTCGCTGTTGTGGGAGAAAGACTCCGCCTATAACTACATTCAAGTCACAGAACTGAAGACCGGGCTAGGGCGGATCATTGATGGGCAGTGGGTCGAACTGTGGAAACCGGGCACCCGCGAGCTGTACCTCAACGAAGGGCAGGGGGTTCATTCAGTCTATCATCCGGATGGGGGTTTTTATGGGGGCACATGGGATATGTTCCTTGCCGCGCCTTTTGTGAACACCCCACCGTTTCGCCCTGATCAGGTCAAATCACTGGCGGTAATCGGCTTGGCCGCGGGTACGATCTCGACTCAATATACGGCGGTCTTTGGGGCGGATGTAAACATCGACGGGATTGAGATCGATCCTGATATTGTGGAAGCTGGACGGCGCTATTTTGGGATGAATCAACCTAATCTGAAGGTGATCATCGAAGATGGGCGTTTGGGGCTGCGGCTCACCACCGGCATGTATGATGTGGTGGCCATCGACGCCTACCGGGTGCCTTATGTGCCTTGGCATTTAACGACCGTCGAGTTTTTCCGAGAAGTGCGGGAGCGGCTTAGCCCACAGGGGATGGCTGTGATCAATGTGGGGCGCACCGCCAACGCCCGAACCGGCTTACAAGATCGGCGCTTGGTGGAGGCCATGACCCATACTATGCAGCAGGTTTTCCCCACCGTCCACACCCTTGATGTGCCTGATTCGTTTAACACCATTTTGATCGGTACACTCAATCCTACCACCCCGGCGAACCTCGCCGCGAATCTGGCGCTGCTGCCGCCGGATGCAGACCCGCTGCTGAGACGGGCGCTAGAGGCTGCAAGCCGCGCCTTTGTGCCCTCAACCGCATCGACGGTATTGTTCACCGATGATCGCGCCCCGGTGGAAACGATCATTAACTCCATGCTGATTGATTATTTGCTCCAATAGTAGGGGGATTTAAAGGATGACTCTTCAAATACTTGCAGAAGCTGGCGATCACGACGCGCTCATTGTCGGGGTGTACGAAGGTGGCACACTTTCCACCGCTGCCGAAGGGCTTAATACAGCGCTTGGGGGGCTGCTCACCGACCTCACCACCAGCGGTGATCTTTCGGGTAAAGCCGGCTCAAACCTGATCCTGTATCCACGTGGCCAGATTCCAGCCAAGCGTCTGATTCTGGTAGGGTTGGGCAAGCGTGACGACTTTACCTCTGATTCAGCGCGGCGGGCAGCGGCTGTCGGGGCCCAAAAAGCCCGTGATCTCAAAGCGGGGCGTTTGGGCCTATACCCACTGGGGGTAGAAGTAATCGGCGCTGAAAACGCAGCCAGTGCCTCGGTCGAAGGGGCGCTGCTGGGCACCTATACCTATCATGGACAAAAGACCACCACTGCCCCAGAACCATTTCCTACCACTTTAGAAGTCATCGCGGGGGTGGATCAGGATTTGGTGAAAGCAGGCGCATTTGCCGGGCAGATCATCGCTGAAGCTGCAATGCTGGCGCGCACTCTAACCAACCTGCCACCCAATATCTGCACCCCTGAATACCTCGGTGAGACCGCTCAGGAGATGGCTGCTAAAGTTGGGCTGCGGGTGGAAGTACTGCACCGCACCCAGATCGAAGCCCTCAAGATGGGTGCACTTCTGGCTGTGGCCCGGGGGAGCCGCTCTGAGCCACGCTTCATTATTCTGGAGCATAACGCGGCCCAATCCGATAAGTTGGACACGGTGGTGCTGGTGGGCAAAGGGATCACCTTTGACACGGGCGGCTATTCGATCAAAACGGCTGAGGGCATGGTGGGCATGAAGGGTGATATGGCAGGTGGCGCCGCAGTGATCGCTGCAATGCAGGCTGTGGCCCGGTTGAATTTACCCTTGCATGTGGTGGGGCTTGTGCCTACCTGTGATAATCGGATTAGCGATGACGCCTATGTGCCTCAGGAAGTGGTCACCGCCAGCAACGGCATGACCATCGAGATTATCAGCACCGATGCCGAAGGGCGTTTAATCCTTGCGGATGCACTCGTCTTTGCCGCTCGTTACAAGCCTGCGGCCGTGGTTAACATCGCCACGCTCACGGGCAGCAAGTCGATTGCACTTGGCCCAGCGGCTGCGGCCTTTTACAGCACAGATGACGGACTGCGGGACAAACTCATCCATGCAGGCAAGGCGGTCAATGAGTTAGTGTGGCAAATGCCCCTTCTGCCGGCCTATGACAAACTGCTGGAGTCCAAAACGGCGGATATGAAAAATACGGGCGGGCGCTTTGGCGGGGCAAACATCGCAGCGATGTTCCTCAAGCGTTTTGTGACTTATCCGGCGTGGGCCCACATCGATATGGCCGGGAACGATACCCTCGACTCGTCCGATGTGAGTTATGTCCCTGCGGGTGGGACAGGTTTCGGGGCCCGCCTCTTTATTGAGATGCTGCGCCGCTGGCAGGGCTGATCATGATTGGGCTGCGCTGGCGATTGTGCATGTTGGGGATGAGCCTGATCATCCCCACCCTACTGGTATTGGGCGGGGTGCGCTTGCTTATGACCCCTGCTTATGTGAGCGTGGCCTACCGGGTGCCCGGCTTCCCCGCCGATCCTTATGGCTTCAGCCTTGAGGATCGGCTGCACTATGCTCCCTATGCGGTTGATTATCTGGTGAACAACGCACCCTTGAGTTACTTAGGCGATCTCCGGTTGCCCAACGGATCAGCCGTTTTTAATGAGCGCGAACTGAAACACATGGATGATGTTCAAGTCGTCGTGCGCTGGTCAATGGCAGCGCTGGTAGGCTTGAGTCTGGTCTTTGTGTGCGCCCTGCTGCTGAGCCTTCGTTCGCCCCTTGGCAGGCGCGCCCTGCGTCAAGCGCTGATCACGGGCGGGGCGCTGATTCTGATTGCGCTGCTGCTGCTGGTGATCTACATCTTGATCGATTGGGATCATTTTTTTGATTCCTTTCACAACTTGTTTTTTGCTCAGGGGACGTGGCAGTTTCGCTATTCAGACAGCCTGATCCGCCTGTTCCCCATCTTCTTCTGGCAGAACGCGGCCCTGACACTGGGGGCGATCAGCGCCGGGGGAGGAATCATCTGTTTGTGCGGGGGGATCATCTGGGGGCGGCGCGCCCGCCATCAGGGAGGCAATCAAGGATGACCACATACCACCACTATCGACCTGAAGATGCCGCCGAATGGGATCGGACGGATCCCCTTGCCGATCTACGCCAGCACTTCACCCTACCACCGGGAATCATCTACCTTGACGGCAACTCCTTGGGGGCTTTACCCCGGACGGTCAAGGCCCGTTTGGAACAGGTGATCACCGAAGAATGGGGCAGGCACTTGATCCAGAGCTGGAATCAAGCCGGATGGTATGAAATGCCCCGACGGGTGGGGGATAAGATCGCCGCGCTGATCGGCGCTGATGCCGGGGAAGTGGTGGTTGCGGATTCAACCTCAGTGAACCTGTTTAAGGCGCTGGCGGGGGCCTTACGGCTGCGCCCTGAGCGTAAGGTGATCCTCACCGAGGCCGAGAACTTTCCCACCGATCTCTACATGGTGCAGGGCTTGATTGATCTGCTAGGGGGTATACACCGACTAGAACGGGTAAGTATTGAGGCGCTGTCGGAGGCGATCAGCGAGCAAACCGCGCTAGTGCTTCTCACCCATGTTAATTACCGCACCGGCGCAATGCATGACATGGAAACGATCACCGCCCAAGCGCACGCCCAAGGCGCGCTGATGATCTGGGATCTAGCCCATTCAGCAGGTGCAGTGCCTCTACACCTGAACGCGGCCGGGGTTGATCTCGCGGTTGGCTGCGGCTACAAGTACCTTAACGGTGGCCCCGGCGCGCCTGCCTTCATCTTTGTGGCCAAGCGCCATCAGCGAGAATTCATTCAACCCCTTGCAGGCTGGTTGGGGCACGCAGACCCCTTCGCTTTTGCCCCTGATTATCTGCCCGCAGAAGGAATTGCTCGCGCCCAAGCGGGGACACAGGCGGTGCTGAGCATGAGCGCCCTTGAGTGTGGCATCGATCTGATGCTTACAGCCGATATGAGCCAACTTCGGGAGAAATCGCTGCGCCTAAGCGCGATGTTTATGGACACGGTGGCCATGAACTGCCCGGAACTGACCCTGATCACCCCCCGAAACCCCCATCAACGGGGCAGTCAGGTATCTTTTTGCCACCCTGAGGGCTACGCCATGATTCAAGCCCTGATCGCACAAGGCATCATTGGTGATTTTCGGGCCCCGGACATTTTGCGTTTTGGTTTTGCGCCCGCATATCTGCGCTACACCGAAGTTTGGGATGCAGCCCAAGCCTTGATCCGGGTGGTGAAGGAACGGCTCTGGGATCAGCCTGCTTTTAAGCGCAAGAATGCGGTCACCTAATCGCTGATCGCACTTAGCGCCGTCCGCGCATTCGGGGATCAAGCACATCACGCAGCCCATCCCCTAAGAGGTTAAAACCTAACACCCCTAAAACGATGGCCAAGCCGGGGTAAAACATAAGCCATGGGGCACGCTCTGCTAGTCCTCGACTCTCGGTCAGCATCACCCCCCACGAGGAATCCGGCGGACGGGTGCCTA
This sequence comes from Anaerolinea sp., assembly GCA_014879835.1. Classification (GTDB taxonomy): domain Bacteria; phylum Chloroflexota; class Anaerolineae; order Aggregatilineales; family UBA2796; genus UBA2796. Next base: position 31,628 of record JACSRJ010000176.1, on the reverse strand, counting down.
AACCTAAAAAACTCAGGCTGGCCTCCGTGAGCAGCGCCCACGAGAGGGCCAAACTGAACTGAACAATAAGGGGGGCAAGCATATTGGGCAGGATGTGCCGAAATAAGATGTAAGACTCACGCAGTCCCAAACAGCGGGCCGCAGTGATGTACTCCATCGCCTTCACCGACAGCACAGGCCCCCGTGCCACCCTTGCAAAAATCGGGGTATACACAATACTGATGGCGATGACAGCATTGTTCAACCCCGGGCCCAATACCGTCACCACAACCAGTGCGAGCAGTAGGGCCGGGAAAGCAAAGAAGATATCCATAATACGCATGATGACGGTATCCAGCAGCCCACCCACGAATCCAGAGAGAATCCCCAAGAGCGTCCCCAGCGTGCCAGAGAGCGCTACAGAGAGCAAGGCCACTCGTAGGGAATTGGCCGCACCCGTCATGATTCTGCTGGAGACGTCGCGCCCATAGAGATCGGTTCCCATCCAATAGACATGAGAGGGCGCTTTGAGCCGATCTGCCCGATACTGCTCATTGGGTGGATAAGGGGTGGCCCCAAGCGCACCCAACAGGGCGATGCTGATGAAGATAATCACCAGCCCTAAACCTACCATCCCGCTCAGATTACGGCGTAACCGGCTAAAAACCCCCGGACGAGACTTGATCTCCGTTTCCTTGGGGGGCACTTTGGGGTGGGTACCCTGAAATCTCTTAAGCATGATGTTTGTAGGAGATGCGCGGGTCTACCGCCGCGTAGATCAGGTCTACCATCAGGTTGACCAACACAAAATTGAAGGCAATAAACATTGTCACCCCTTGCACAAGGGCATAATCACGCTGTTGGATGCCATTCACGGTCAAGCGCCCAATACCGGGCAGGGAAAAGAGAAACTCCACAATGAAAGTCCCCCCAAGCAGATAGCCGATCTCCACCCCGATCAGAGTCACCACCGGAATCAGCGAGTTGCGCAGGGCGTGCCGGCGGATCACCATCCGTTCGCGCAGTCCCTTACTGCGGGCAGTGCGTACATAGTCCTCACCCAGAACTTCAAGCATTGCGGATCGAGTCATACGCATCAGGGATGAGGCAAACGAAAACCCCAAGGTAAAAGCGGGAAAGATCATCTGCCCCAGATTTTTTATGGGATCATCGGTAAACCGCGTGAAGTCGCCCGCATTGGGCAGCACCCCAAACCACACCGAGAGGAAGTAGATGATCAGGGTACCCACCAGAAAATTGGGCAGGGCCAACCCAATCAGCGCGAAAAGCCGTCCACAGAGATCAATGATCGAGTTGTGGTAAACCGCCGACAGCAGCCCCAGCGGAATTCCGATCAGCAGGGCGATCAGCACCGACATCAAGGCGAGTTGAAAGGTCAGCGGAAACCGATCCCAGATCACTTCGAGGACCGGCTTGCCGTGCCGCACCGAGATTCCCAAATTGCCCCGCAGGGCCTCGCCGATCCAGTTGAAATATTGCTCTAGGTGAGGTCGATCCAGCCCGTAGTAACGTTCCAGTGCGGCCCGCTGGGCCGGGGTGAGCATCCCTGCTTCGGTGCCCAAGGTGGCCGTGATGGCGTTACCGGGGATCAGCCGCAAAGAGATAAAAACGAGGATCGAAATGCCCAGCAGAGTGGGCACAAAGGCTAACAAACGCTGCATCAGATAGCGGGGCATGGATTCCTCGGTGCCCTCAGGGGCGGACTGATTCACACAGTCCACCCCAAGGGAAATGGTCAGCGATTCAACTTGACCTGACTAAAAGAAGTAAGGGCATCCGTCGGGTTGGGTACAAAGCCCTCTACGTACTTCTGCTGTGCAGTGTACTCATAGCCGTTGTAGAGCCAAATCCACGGCGCGACTTCGACCAGATGTTTCTGGAAGTTGGCGAAGATCTCAAAACGCTTCTGGGGATCAGTCTCGGCCTTGCCTTCGTTCATCAAGGTGTCGAGGGTATCGTCGATGTAGTTGGCGACCTTTTGCAGGTTGCCGGTCTTCGTCCAGTAGCGGGCATACATGGTATAGGGGTCAGAACGCCCACCGTTGAGGGCCACCGCGGTATCAAAGTCACCGGCCAACCAGCGGTCAACATATACGCTCAGTTCGAGCGATTCGATTTCGACGGTGATCCCGATCTCGGCAAGCTGCGCCTGAATGGTTTGGGCTTCAGCAAGGGCTGTGGGTGGCTCAGCGTTGGCCACGATGGCCTTGATGGTGAAACCATCCGTCATCCCGGCTTTGTCCATCAATTCCTTGGCTTTGGTCACATCGCGGGTGTAACAAGCATACTGATCCAGCGGAATCTGGTAGGCAGGGATGGTCAGTGGCCCAGTCACTTGCCCTTCACCCAAAGATGCTGTATCCAGCACTGCCTGACGATCAATGGCACAAGACATTGCCTGCCGAACTTCCAATTTATCCATCGGAGTGCGACTGGGGTTGAGTTGGAAAACATGGTAGGCGATTGCAGGCACCCGGTTTAGGATGATGTCGGGATCATCTTTAAGGAGTGTGGCCACCAGTGGGTCATTCAGCAGCGCAAAATCGATCTCGCCGGCCCGCAGCGCGGCCAAGATGGAAGCCTCATCGGGGATCACTCGCATTTCCACCCCATCCACAAAGGGCCCATCACCCCACCACTCTGGGTTGGCCACAAGTGTGGTTTTCTCCTCCGGAATCCACTCCACCAGTTTGAAGGGCCCAGTACCGATGGCAGTTTTGGAAATATCGCCTGATTCCATCAGTTCGGAAGGCATGATCGAGGCGTTCACACTGGTCATCGCTGCCAACAGGGGCACATCGGGGCTGCTCAGTTTGAAGATCACGGTTAAGTCGTCGGGGGTTTCGATGCTGGTGATGCTCAGATAGTTGGCCCGCGCTGCGGAGCCGGTCTCTTCCTTGAGGATACGCTCAAAGGAGTCCTTCACATCGGCTGAGGTAAAGGCGCTGCCGTCATGAAACATCACCCCTGCCCGAAGATTCATCGTCAGGGAGAGGGCATCTTCTGAGAACGCCCATTTTTCGGCAAGTGCGGGGACAATGTTGAGGTTTTCATCCAGTGTGAGCAAAGGCTCGTAGATCAGTTCCAGCAAACGAAGGGAGGCAAATGCGGTCTGAGTGTGGGGATCAAGCCCGGTGGTATCTGCGGCCCGGGCCATGATCAAGGTCTTCCCGTCCTGTGCCTGAGTGGGCATAGCTGCGCCTAAGACCACCAGCGTCAGCACAATACAGAGTCCAATTCGGGATAGCTTATTCATTTTTCCCTCGGTAAAAACTTTCTTAAACTTATACTGGAATCCGCTTCCAGTAAAGCAATTCTATCACTTCTGGCAAAACGAAGCCATTGAGGGCCCCTACTTGTTGATACCCATGCCGTTGATAAAAACGTTGAGCCTCATGGTTAAAATCCGAGACCAGCAGAAATATATGGCGAAAACGGCTGGCCGCAGCCGTCTCCACTGCCTCAAGAAGCGCCCCACCGATCCCCACCCCTGCCCATTCGGGGTGAACCCCAATCAGACGCAGGTATGCCCCCCGCCCAAAGGCGCCGCCGGGCATGGCCCATGCGAAGCCTACATTGAGCAGCCGTGAACTGATGTCTGCGGCAAAGAGCCAGTCGTTCGCTTCCAACCCTTTGTGCAGCATGGACTCCGACTGAGAAAGGGTCATTCCGTAACGCTGCCACAGGGGAACATTCACCATCCATGTGGCAATCGAGAGCACGTCTTGGGACTGCATCGGGCGAATGATGCAGTGCATTGTATTCTGGTCAGGCATGATCATCTCCTGTAACGCTAGAGGCACCATGTCCGCCGGAGCAACGATTGATAGTTTTGTCCCGGAGTGATCTGCCCCAAAACTGCGCCATAACGGGCCCCAGTGAGGGCCGGATGGGTGCCCGGACGATTATGCCAGCTCTCATGCGCGAGGAGGGCAAAAACAAGGGCTTCTTTGTTGTCGCTGTCAATGCCCACATCCTCATGGCTGAGGACCGCCGCACCCGGGATCAACCCCTGAAGGGCCTCCACCATAAAAGGATTACGCCGGCCGCCCCCACCGAGGATAATTTCCTCCACCCGGGCCGGGGCGAAACGGGCGTAAGCATCAGCGATGGTGGTCGCGGTGAGCATGGTCAGGGTGGCCACAATACTGGCCTCGTCCAACCCTCGGCTGCGCCCGGATTCCAGCAGTTCTGAGGCCATCGACGCGCCAAAGAGTTCGCGCCCCGTGGTCTTTGGGGGTCTGCGTTCATAGTAGGGGTGGCTCAGCAGTTCCTGAAGCCAATCTTCAGAAATGCGCCCCTGCCGCGCCAGTGCCGAGTCGGCGTCAAAAGCCTGCGCCCCCTCCGTGAGCAGGGCGATAGTGGAGTCGATCAAGGCGTTGCCGGGGCCGGTGTCAAAGGCAAGGGGAGCACTGGATGAATCACTCAGAGGGGGCAAAAATGTCACATTGCCAATCCCCCCGATGTTCTGAACTGCCCGCCAGCGGGTAGGGTGACGCAGCAGCAGCCAATCCGCGTAGCCCGTGAGGGGTGCGCCTTGCCCACCGACAGCCACATCACGCGAGCGAAAATTGTTGATTGTGGTGATCCCGGTTTTTTCGGCGATTACTGCTCCATCGCCAATTTGGAAGGTGGCTTTCACGGTGCCGTCAGGCTGAACTTGATGCCACAGGGTCTGCCCATGAGAGCCAATCAGATCAATCTGATCGATGCGCATCTCTGCTTCGCTGATCACCCTCAGCGTGGCCTCCGCAAAAAGTGCGGCGAGGTCAACATTGATCACACACAGTTGATCAACGCTGCTCTGTGAAGGTATGCACATACGCAGAATATGTGCCTGAAATCCTTCAGGGTAAGGGAAAGTGATTGCGTGCACAATATGTGCTTTGAGCTGAGGCGGCGCACCTTGAATATCACACAGCGCAGCATCAATTGCGTCCGCTGAAGTCCCAGACATCAAACCCACGATAAACATTAGATACCGCCTCTCAAAAAAACAATTTCAGGTTTCACAAGGGAGCAGCATTTATTTGAGTATATCCCTAACATAACCTGATAGGTGAACGGTAGTTGGGGGAAATGGCCCTGATTTTATGCCATTTCTCACATCGGTCTCATCATAAATATCTCGTCAGACGAGGACGGATTGTTTATACTTTTGAGGGCACAGCAACTTTTATCGCAGTTTGAGGTATCCAGAAGATAAGTCATGTCAAAGAAGACGAAGAGTGCTTCAGTTTCTCCTGCATCTCCCGCATCTGACAAAAAAGCAGCCCTAAACCGCCGCGAGCAGCAAAAGAAGCGTCAGCAGCAGCAGCAGACGATTCTCTTTGGGATTGTGGCCGTGGCAGCTTTGATTGTGGTCATCGTCGTGGTCTTGACTCAAAACAGCCCGGTTGAGGCCTCCGTTCCAGATGATGTGGTCAACAACGCCGTCATCAACCGCATCCTCGAAAAAGGTTACAGTGGACGCACCGAACAAGGTTACTACTTCTTAGGTAGAGCAGATGCCCCCACCCTCATGGAAGAGTTTTCGAGCTTTTCTTGCTCCGCCTGCCTAAGCTACCACGATTCCGCCTTTAAATCCTTGCTGGATAAAATCGAGGCTGGTCACCTTAAGTTCGTGTACATTCCCTTATCGACCTATGGCAGCTTTAACTCTGAAGGGATGGGACGCGGGGCAGTCTGCGCCGGTGAACAAGGCAAGTTCTGGCAAATGCACGAGTTGATGTTTGATTGGCAGCGGCGTTACGCCAGTGGGTCCAACGATTACCGTCGGCTCTCTAGCGCGGCGGGGCAGTTAGGATTGGACCAGGCGAAGTTTGACGCCTGCTTGGGCAGCAGCGCCACCAGTGATCTGCTTAACAAAGCTGCCGCTGAAGCCACCAATCGCTCGATTAACGCCACCCCCAGTGTTTTTCTGGATGGGACTAAAATCTACCCCGAAAGACTCGATGGCAGTCAAGGCCCCAACCTCTCTGAGATTCGCGGCTACATTGAGAGCAAGGCTGGCGCTAACTAAGAAGCGCATCATTTCTATCCCCTCATTCTTCAGAGGGGATAGAATCATTTACACTGCTTTAAAAGACTTTATGGGTTGACCCACACCTTTAAGGAAAAAACTTAACCTTATGCCCACCATCCCTTCGATCATCCTTGATGCCCATCAGGATATTGCGTGGAATAAGACCACATTCGGGCGAGATTTTACCCAAAGCGCCCTCCTCAAACGCTCCCGTGAGATCAACACCCCAACCGCCGCCGAACAAGGAGGCGCAACGTGTGGACTGCCGGAAGCGCTTCTGGGTCGGGTCGGGGTGATTTTTGGCACGATCTTTGCCCCACCTGCGGCCTCAACGCCTGCTCCATGGCGTGGTTACCAAACCCCACAAGAGGCGTACCGTATAGGGATGGAGCAGATCGATGTCTATCACCGGTTGGCAGATACCCACCCACAGATTGCTTTGATCCGAACTCAGAAAGAGCTTGATTCCGTCCTAGACACGTGGCAAGAGGGGGTTCCATTTGAGAAACATCAAGTGGGCATCGTGATCCTTATGGAAGGTGCAGACCCCATCCTAGAACCCCGAGCCTTTGACGAGTGGTATGAATATGGGGTGCGTTTGGTAGGCCCCGCATGGGGGCAAACGCGCTACAGCGGCGGAACCAGAGCGCCCGGTAGACTGACCCCACAAGGGCGCGAACTGCTTGAAGTAATGGCTTCCTACAAAGCGATCCTCGACTTAAGCCACATGGCTGAGGAATCTTATCTGGAAGCAGTGGATAGCTATGAGGGCACGATCATCGCCAGCCACAGCAACCCTCGACGTTTTTGTGACACTGACCGTCATCTTTCTGACGACATGATCCGCCGTCTGATTGCCCGTGATGGGGTTATTGGGACGGTGTTATACAATCGGTTTATGTGGCACAATATGCCTCTCAAAGCGGATGCATTGGCTGAACGTATCGCAGAGATTATTGATTATGTGTGCCAGCTTGCAGGCTCCGCACGGCATGTAGGTATCGGCTCTGATTGGGATGGTGGCTTCGGGGTAGCGAATATTCCGGCGAGTATGGATACCATCGCTGACTTACGCTTGATTCGCCCTCTGTTGAGCGCAAGGGGCTATTCGGCAACTGATATGGATCAGATCGAAAACGGCAATTTTTTGCGGATTCTGAGGGCAGCGCTGCCCTGAACAAGGGAGATCACGTGCCAGAGACAACGGGGACAGATAAACTCTCCCAACTGGGAATCATGATCATTCTGCTAGGTGGGGTGATCACCATGATCGGGTTCTTCCCCGGCGTGATAGGTGCTGAAAGCGCTGGTGGGATCGGGGTGCTCCAAACGCTGGCAATCCTCAGTGGGTTTGCCATTCTGATTGGGGGGGCATTCGTGTTTCTACGCTCATCCTATTATCCAAGCAGTAAACACACCCTAGCCCAGCGCATCGCGGCTCGCCTAAGCATGACCGGGATCGTTTTTTCCACCGCCTCTGGACTGGCGGACGTGTTAGGCTTTGGTTCACATCCGCCCATTCCGCCCATCCAGCGCCCAATGCTCGGCTCAACCCAGATGGTTGGGCTGTTTTTAGGGTTTGCTATCGCTTCCGCAGGGGTGGTGATCTATGCTCTCATGGGTGATCACCATCCCTCAGAACCGGAAATATAGACCTGCTTCACGCCTTTTGGGTGGGTTTGGCGGCAGCTTTTTTGAGATTCTCCTGTACCCGAAATTTTACGATTCGGGTGATCAACTCTTTGGGCAGTGGCTTATCCATGGGAAACTGGACCGCTCCTTTGGAACGTTGGTATGTGGAAAGTTCCTGCTCAAACTCCGCGATCCCATTGGGTGCTGGATAAAACCCGATGTGGTTTTTGAAGGCCCCAAAATGTACCAAATTGCCCTTGAGGAAAAAGGTAGGCATCTGGTAGCTGATCTTCTCTTGTGCCTCAGGTGCGGCGTCCTTGATTACCGCTCGCATCTCCTCCAGCAGGTCTTTGACGCCTTCTGGAAAAGCGGCGATGTACTCATCAATAGAAGTGAATCCAGCCTTTTTCGCGTCCATGGTCTCTCCTCCTGACAATCTGTGAACGTGCGCGCCCAAGGTTCTGATGGACAGAACCCATTGGTTGGCATCACAAGGTTATCATCCTATTTTAGCACAAATGATCTATTTTAAGATTGGGGATTTCTAAACTGTTGTTGTATAGCGTTAGGGCGGATACATGGGAAGCCAAGTCCCGCGGTTTGAGCCAGCGCGCTAGAGCATTTGATGAAGGTGCTCATCCACATAAATGATAGCGGCCGGGGTGCCCTCACTGGGAAGGTTAGGGTAACCGGGAACTTCATCAGAGTTTTTTTCGACGCCCCCTGTGAGAGAAGTGCCCTCTGGGGTGGTGAATTGGTAGGTAAACTTCACCTTGGTCACCGTCTTATTCACCGTGATAGTCTCTTCGCCCCGAGTTTCTCTTTCGGTCTCGGTCGTTTTGTGCTGGGATACGGAGATGATCTGCCCCTGAAGGAGTTTTCCTTCTGACCGCATCTTCTGTTCTCTACGCCCCGTCAGGCTGATGATCACCACCACAGCTACTCCCATTAACCCAAAGATCAGACTCATCCCATTGGCTGTAGTCGGGTCGCTTTTACGGACAGATACATTGATGAAGATCAGGAGCACCACCAGAAACCCTACCAGAAGCTTAAAAGGGAGGAGGTTCGTTAAGGGAAATTCGGCGTCTCCCCGAATAAAAGCGAGATAGCGGCGGTCAAGGACATAAAAATGAGGAAGGGGCGGAGCGTGGTGGGGTTGATCGCCTTGCTGATGGATGGCAGTCATAAACAATTACTCCTGATCTGGGCTTAGGATTCGATGCAAGCCATTCCATCTCCACAATGGAAACGGAATGGCAATATACACCTATTGGCAGGCCCAGAAATGTTCGTTAGGGTGGTCTGGGGTGATTTTACCCGATTCGGCGACGCATCAACATTTTTTCGCCTTCTACCCAGAAGAACAGCACTGTACTGCCTGCCAAACAGACCCCCAGTTCCACCAGACTCAAAGGTGCAACCCCAAAAAACTGCGCCACCGGGGGAATGTACAGCAGCCCCAACTGAAGCAGGGTTGTACCCACAACGGCAACAAGCAGCCATGGATTGGTACGGAACCCAATTTTAAAGATGCTCTCACGCTCATGGCGCACTACCAGTGCATGGCCCATCTGGGACAGACAGAGCATGGTAAAGACCATCGTAGCCCAATGGGGCGACTGCATCACAAAACGAGCAAAAAGCATGAATCCAACCGCGATCACCCCAAAGATCACCCCAATGCGCAGCATGTAACTGCCCAATCCCCGGCTGAAGATGCTCTCTCTAGGGTTGTAGGGGGCCTTGTCCATCACATCCTTTTCGGCCGGATCGACCGCCAGTGCCAAAGCCGGCAAACCATCGGTGACCAAGTTCATATACAAAATCTGCACCGGGATCAGAGGCAGTGGAAGCCCAAACGCGGGTGCAGCTGCAAGGGTGATCACCTCACCAATATTGCTGGTTAGGATGTACCTCACAAACTTACGGACATTCCCGTAAATAGTGCGCCCTTCCTCCACGGCGGAGACGATGCTGGCGAAGTTGTCATCAGTCAGAATCATGTCCGAAGCTTCTTTGCTCACATCCGTGCCGGTGATGCCCATGGCTACCCCGATATTGGCTTGTTTCAGGGCTGGTGCATCATTGACCCCATCACCAGTCATCGCCACAAACTGCCCCTTGGTCTGAAGTGCCTTCACAATGCGCAGTTTATGTTCGGGGGAAACACGGGCAAAAACACTCACCTCCTCGATCATTTGCTCAAGCTCTGAGTCGGAGAGCGCCTCTAGTTCGGGGCCGTTCACCACCTTATCCTTACCGGGTGTGGCAATGCCCAAATCACGCGCAATTGCCAGCGCCGTCAAGCGGTGGTCGCCTGTGATCATTACAGGACGGATACCAGCACGGCGGCACAATACAACCGCGTCGCGCACCTCAGGCCGAGGCGCGTCAATCATGCCGATCATGCCCAACCAAACCAGATCGTGTTCCAGACCTTCTTCTGAACCTGCTTCAGGATGCTGATCCAGCGGGCGAAGGGCAAAACCCAACACCCGTACCCCATTCCCTGCCATCTCATCGTTGATCTGCATCGCTTTGCGACGCATATCCTCATTCATGGGTACGGCGTGCCCGTTTTCCCAGATGAAGGCGCAGCTATTCAGGACAATTTCAGGCGATCCCTTAACGAATAAGGCATAAGGTGATTTAAGCGGCAGTGCGTCTCCTTTAGGCTGCACCACAACGCTCATGCGCTTACGTTCCGAGGTGAAGGGCGCTTCTCCCACACGGGGCATTAGCTCTCGTAGATGCTCCTTGCCAATGAATCCCTTTGCTCCTGCAACCAGCAGGGCCCCTTCAGTGGGGTCTCCTACGATCTCCCAAGTTTCGGGGGTCTCAACCAGAGTCGCATCGTTGGCCAATACGGCCGCGGTGAGCAGTATTTCCAGATCAGGATCGAGCTTATCGACCGGAGTCTCATTGTGCAGGATTCTGCCTGTAGGGTTGTAACCCTGCCCGGTGAAGCGGTACGCTTCCTCGTGGGTGTGGGCAATTTCCACCACCATTTTGTTTTGGGTGAGGGTTCCGGTCTTGTCAGAGGCGATGGTGGTCACACTCCCTAGAGTCTCCACGGCAGGCAGCGCCCGAATGAGTACATGACGGCGCACCATCCGTTGTGCCCCTAAGGCCAGCGTGATCGTGATCACGGCGGGCAGCCCTTCAGGCACTACGGCGACCGCAATACTGATCACCGAGAGGGCTAGTTCATCAAACTTCGCACCTGCCAGCAGCCCACCAATCATCACGATGGTAATGACCGCCAAAGAACCAAACACAAGGGTTGTACCAAGCCGCCCCATGCGGCGTTGGAGGGGGGTTTGTTCCTCCTGCACACCCTGAAGCATTCCCGCGATACGCCCCAACTCACTGTGCATCCCCGTGCCCGTGACTACCGCTGTCCCCCGTCCATGGGTGACCTCTGTGCCCATGTAAAGCATGTTCACCCGATCCCCTAGAGGTGCATCAGGTTTGTTTAAGGGATCAATGTTTTTACCTACTGTGGTTGCCTCCCCAGTGAGGGCTGCTTCGCGCATACGGAGATTAAAGGCTTCTACAATACGAGCATCAGCAGGGATGCTGTCACCCGCTTCGACCAAGATAATATCACCCGGAACAAGTTCCTTGGAGGGCACTTCCTGTTCACGCCCGTCACGCCGCGCTGTGATTGTAGGCGCGGACATCTTCTTAAGGGCCGCCATAGCCTTTTCAGCGCGTGATTCTTGAACGATTCCGAGTAGGGTATTAAAAACCACAATCACCAAGATCGAAATCGTGCTTTTGGTATCACCCACCAATAGGGCGATCAAGGCTGCCCCCAAAAGCATCAACACGAGAACGTTTTTAATTTGATCCAGCACCAGATCAAGAAATGAACGTGCCGGCGCTTCGGTCAGTTCGTTCAGCCCATATTGACCGCGGCGCGTCTCGATCTGGGCCGTCGTTAAACCAGTTTCAACACGCGATTCAAATTGTTGCAGGGTCTCATTGACGGATCGAATATGCCAGTTTTGTTCCATACTTCCCCTTAACCATGGGATCATAAAACGCGCCTTAGCGCGCATCGAATCAACTGTATAATCTTTGTATAAAGTTGATTGCTTGTGAACCCCTCATTTTTAGGGGTTTGATCAGATGGATGACCACCTTTCAGGATTTACACAATGTTTACCTCGCCATAATAAGCTATCAACGCTTACAAAGCATCGTAATCATAGCGCTGATGAGGGCAGGTGGAGACGAATGGTAATGTTTCGACGGTTGGTTTTGTGCCTACTGGCTGCCATGTTCATCCCCTTCAATGGGGTTCAGGCCCAAGGGATCACATTGCAAAAGGGCAGCCTTGAGCATGGTGGTTTGACCCGTACTTTTATGTATTACCTTAACGAGATCGCAGAAACGAACGCACCCAGCGCCTTGATCTTGGTGCTGCATGGCGGCGGTGGGAGTGGACAGCAGGTCAGCAACCTTGGATTCACGGAACTGGCGTACCGGGCTGATCGCGGGGTTATTGTGGTCTACCCCGATGGAGTCGAGGGTTGGAATGATGGGCGCGAATTGGATTGGCGCAAAGGTGTTGATGATGTGGGCTTTTTGACCTCCCTCATTGAACATTTTCAAGGGCAGTACCCTCTTGAAAAAGTCTTCGTGACTGGGGTTTCCAATGGTGGAATCATGAGCTTTGCACTGGGCTGCTTAGCGGCCGATCAGATCGATGCCATCGCCCCCGTGATCGGCGGTTTGGCCAAGAACCTAGCCCCAACCTGCGCACCATCCCATCCCCTGCCCGTCTTAAGCATCGTGGGGACGGCGGATCGCCTTGTCCCCTTTGGGGGCGGTACAGTAGCCTACAATCGCGGCGAGATCATTTCGGCGGCGGAGTCGATTGCCCTGTGGCGTAGAGTGAATGGCTGCCCGGAAGAAGCGACTCGTGAGCAGCTTTCCAAACGAGGGCTGCGCGGGGTTACCGTGTATCGGGAGCTTTCCACGCCCGAAAAGTGCACTTCCGGCAAGCCCGTGATCTGGTACATCCTTGATGGCGGCGGTCACGAGTGGCCCGGTAGAAATACCAACGGTGCGGGTGCAACTGAGGTGATCTGGGTATTCTTTCAAGGGCAGTGGCAATAGTTTTGGCGAAGTTGGCGAACAAAAAACGAGAGCCTTGTGGCTCTCGTTTTGGTTCCGTTGAGGCGTCGGTGGGAATCGAACCCACGATGAGGGTTTTGCAGACCCTAGCCTTACCACTTGGCGACGACGCCGTAATGCCCGTTATGGTCAGCAGCAGAACTGTATCATATCTTAGGCGTTCGGTCAATCCTTCGCTTTGGCTTTGGACTATTGCAGGATCAAGCCCGAAGGTTCGTTAAATCCTGTCATAATCAGGGGAAGAAAAGGAGGGGACAAGGGTGGCTCGCTTTCCTTGCCCCTCCAAAGTAGGTTAGCGATTCTTCTTGAGCTGCACGTCCAAAAGCACTGCGGCTACCAGTACTGCCCCCTTAAGCATATACACATAGCCGGGCTGTACGTTCAACATCTGAAGTCCATTGGTCAAGCTGGCCATGATCAAAGCCCCGATCATCGCGCCGAAGATCGTGCCTTCACCACCGAGGGTAGATGTCCCACCCAGAATGCAGGCCGCGATCACGTCTAGTTCGTAACCTTGCCCTGCGGCGATGGTACCGTAACCGACATATGACGCCAGCGCCGTGCCTGCCACCCCGCACAGGAAGCCCATCAGTACAAAAATGAAGAACACATTACGACGGATGTTCACCCCGGAGAGGCGGGCCGCTTCACGGTTGCCCCCGATGGCGTAGGCATAGCGCCCGAAGCGGGTGTTGGTGGCCATGTAACCCACCACCACCGCCACAATTGCCAGCAGCAGTACCGGATTGGGAATACCATTGTACTGGTTGACGATATACACATAACCCAGCACTACGAGGGCCATCACTCCGGTTTTTACCAGATCGAAGGCAATCGGAGGCAGTTCAAAACCATAGCGCACTTTCTTTTGGCGTCCAGTGAATGTTGAGTACACCAACACCACCACCACTGCCCCTGCAATCATCCAGCCCAGTGTCGGCGGCACATAGTCCTGAGAAATGCCTGAAAACAAAGGCTGGTTAGCAGGGATGGTCTTGCCTTCGGTGACCAGCGTGATCAAACCGCTGAAGACCCACAAACCACCCAAAGTCACAATAAAGGCAGGTACCCGCCAGTAGGCGATGATGAAGCCCTGAATGATGCCCACAAAAACACCAAGCAGCAGCGCAAAAATCACCGAAATTGTGGTGGTGAGGGCCTCACTCCCTTCAAGAACAAGGGCCGTAAGCACCCGCCCCGTCAGATCAGCGACGAGGGGTGTGATCACAAACCACAATGCCAGCAGGGTGACTGCAATAATGCCTACCACCACGACGGGAAAGCCGTACTGGGAAGGTTTACTTCCCTTGGCTTCCTGCTGACGGTACCATCTGCTTGCCACTGCAAGGATGATCAGCACGGCAATCAAGCCCAAAATGAAAAACACCGGATTGTGAACTTCGCTGGCGGGAATGGCAGTCTCGCGGGTCCAATAGCGTGCTTGAAACACCGCCACCACCACTGAAATGAAACCCGCCAGTTTACCCACTGAAAGGTCGATATTCCCGGTTACGATGACCAGCACCATCCCTACTGACATCAAGGCAGTGATGGTCATCTGGCGGAACAGGTTGGAGAAGTTTTGTGCCTGAAGATAGACACCGTTTTTGGTTGCTAGGGTGAAAAACAGCCAGATCACTAGCAGTGCCCCAACGAGGGCAAAGGTCTGCAAGTTGGCACGAAAGAGTTTTAACGTGTTCGTGCGTGATTGGGTCGTAGGGGTCGCCGTCGTCGTAGCCATAGAAACTCCGCTCGTAAAATGATTACTCTGTGGTGTGGCTCAGATTACCTGTCAATCCAAGGGATCGGACGGCCACACCAGCGCGATTACTCAAGACCGGTAGCAAGGCGCATGATCTTTTCTTGGGAGGCTTCTTTAATATCCAAGGTCTTGGTAGAATGCCCTTCGCACATCACCATTACCCGGTCACTCATGCCCAGCACTTCTTCAAGCTCGCTGGAGATCATGATAATAGCCATCCCTTGTTCTGCCAGATCATTCATTAATCGATAGATCTCATACTTAGCGCCCACATCAATACCCCGTGTGGGGTCATCCATAATCAGCACTTTGGGTTGAGACATCAACCATTTGGAGATGACCACTTTTTGCTGATTGCCGCCAGAGAGTGAGTCCGCCCGTGCTTGAAGGCTAGGCGTCTTAATCGAAAGACTCTTGGCGAACTTTTGGCTCTCACTCAGCTCTCGGTTTTCGTCAATCCGCATCCAGTTTGAGAACCGATCCAAATTGGCCAGTGAGATGTTTTTGAGGATGGACTGCATCAACACCAACCCATGCCGCTTGCGATCCTCCGGCACAAGACTGATTCCACAGGACATCGCTGCGCGTGAGTTATGGACATCCAGAGATTTGCCATCAAGGATGACCTTACCCCGATTGATACGTCCGTACTCGCCAAAGAGGGTCATCACCAATTCAGTGCGTCCAGACCCCATCAGACCGGCGATGCCCAGAATCTCGCCCTTGCGTAGATCGAAGGAAACGCCTTTCAGGACTTCACGCTCGGAATCCGGCTCCAGCGCGTGCAGATCTTCAACCTTTAAGATGACCTCGCCGGGTTTGCGATTACCCTTGGGGAAGCGCTCGGTCATTTCACGTCCCACCATATAATTGACTAACTGATGTTGATCCAGTTCCTTGGTGGGTCGGGTGGTGACGATCTTACCGTCACGGAGAACCGTTACGGTATCAGTGATGCGGAAGAACTCATCCAATTTGTGGGTGATGTAGATGCAGGTGACCCCATGCTCCTTGAGGATCGCCAGAATCTCCATCAGTTTATCAATTTCCGCTTCAGAAAGGGCGCTGGTAGGTTCATCGAGAATGATGATACGGGCGTTTTCAGAGAGCGCCTTGGCGATCTCTGTCATCTGCATCTTGCCCACACCCAAACGTTTGACCACTGCCTGCGGTTGAATTTCTAATCGATATTTGGCGAGGATGTCCTTGGTTTGGGCATACAGTTTGTCCCAGTTGATCGATCCCCGCTCTACGGGTTCTTTACCCAGATAGATGTTCTCACCAACGGTCATACTGGGAACAAGGGTGAGTTCTTGATAAACGATGGCAATCCCTTCTTCGATTGCCTGACGGATTGAGCTTTCGCCGAGGCGTAGTTCTCGTCCCTCATACAGGATTGTGCCTTCGTAAGACCCATGTGGATAAACCCCCGCAAGGATCTTCATGAGAGTCGACTTGCCCGCGCCGTTTTCCCCGCACAGCCCATGAATTTCGCCGCGTCGGATTTGCAGCGAGACGTCGTTCAGGGCGGTGACGCCGCCAAAACGCTTGCTGACGTGCTGCACATCAAGAATGATGTCGTTGGTGTCATGTGTCATACAGTAACCGCCCTTGGTCTTGTAATAAGAAAGGCTCCCCTGAGACAGGCATGAAACCGGACGCAGAGAAGCCCTAAGATTTGACGAGCAGCCCCACCCATGCGGATGGGGCGACTAAAACAGAGATTAGTTTCTTCCGTGCTTCTTACGGCTTGGGAGGACGCTCATTCTCCGGGATGTCACGATACACATCGTCGTAAGCCTGGAAAGCGCTCTTGACGACCAGATCGTACACGTTGTCTTTGTTGACCTGCTCAACGGGGAGGAAGTACGCCATCACGTTGCCTTCCGCGTCCTTGTTGTTGGTCAGTTCAGCCATGGTGTATTCCTTCAGGCCTTCCACTTCCTCACCCTTCAGCAGTTTGTCGGTCAGATCAACTGCGAGCGGGGAGAGGTTACGGATGTCCTTGAGGATGGAGACGGTCAGTTCGCCCTTGACGATGCTGTTGCAGCCGTCAGCGGTCGCGTCCTGCCCGGAGATCGGAACAATACCAGCCAACTGCTGGGCCTTGAGGGCCTGCAGGGCACCGAGGGCGGTACCGTCGTTGGAGGCAACCACGGCGTCAACGGCGTTTGCCTGAGCGGTCAGGATGTTTTCCATCAGCTTCAGGGCATTGGCGGCGTCCCAGTTCTCAACCCACTGGTCGGCGACGACGGTGATCAAACCGGCTTCGACATAAGGCATCACAACTTCGTCCTGACCTTGACGGAACAGGATGGCGTTGTTATCAGTGATGCTGCCGCCCAACTTCACCAGTTTGACGGGGTTTTCCTTGGTCCACTTGTCAGTGGCGGTCGGTTCTTCGGCTTCTACATCGAAGCCCAACGCCTTGAGCACACCCAGACCCTGCTGGCGACCGACTTCAACGTTGTTGAAGGACAGGTACGCAGCGATCTTGGGGGATTTGATCAGGCGGTCATAAGCCACAACCAAAACACCGGCATCAGCAGCCTTATCGACGGAGGTCACGATTGCGTCGCCGTCTTGGGCGATGATGATGAGGGCTTTGGCACCCTGCGCAACCATGTTGTCGATCTGGTCATTCTGCAGTTTCACGTCCTGATTGGCTTCGGCGGAGAGGACTTCATAGCCCTTTTCTTCCAACAGACCACGCATCAGGATCTCTTCGTTTTTCCAACGCTCGGTGGCGAAGTCAGAGAAGGACAGACCAACGATTACTTTATCCTGAGCTTTCGCGGCGGGAACAACCCCAAGCAAGCCGGTGACAACCACTGCCAAAAGCAGGGTCGTAAGAAGGGTACGGAACAGTTTATGAGACATTTTTGAACTTGACTCCTTGCCATACTGCTATCACAAAGCCTTGGTGATTTAACATGGGTGGCAATCAATCCCCGACGACGAGTACGTCTCCTTTCTAACTGCCTTCACGAACATTTTTCGGCAAAGCATTAAACTTGGCGCTGCTTCACCAGATGTTGATGCGCCAAAGGAACGTCCGGCAGCTTTGCTGCAACCACTGACCGCCAGACGGATACTGAAAGTGAATGTGTGTATGTTCCCTTTTAAGGTACACAAGCCCAAACTTAGGCTTTAAGCGAGATCGCAGGGAACTGCTGCTGCGCCTTTTCAGAACGTTGCGCTGGGTCGGCAAAGACGGTATCCAGAACTGCCGCAACCGCGCCCATCAAGCACGCATCGTCACCAAGACTTGAAATCTTGATTACGACTTTATCGGTTAAGGTGCGAAAAGACTGTTCGCTAACTACGGATTCGACAATGGGAAGGAAGGGTTCAATAACCCGACTTAGGGAGCCGCCGATGACAATCAACTGAGGGTTAAAGGTGTTGATGAGATTCATCACCCCAATCCCAAAGAGATTGGTGATACGAGTGATAGCTTCCGATGCGAGAGGGTCACCCTCTGCCGCTGCTTGGGCGATCATGTCTGGGGTGAGTTTATTTGCTTTGCCCTCGGCCAGTTCCCATGCACGGCTGAAACGTCCACTGCGAACGGCATCGATCACATATTTGAGAAGCGCTTGTATACCGGCTGCCTTTTCCCAGCAGCCTCGGCGCCCGCAAGGGCATAATGCCCCACCGGGATCAATGACCATGTGGCCAACCTCTCCGGCATACCCTTCCACCCCTTGGAAGAGTTTACCGTCGATCATGATCCCTGCCCCAATTCCTACTGCGGCATTAATGAAGATAAAGTCGTGGTAACCAGCAGCAACCCCGAAGTAGTGTTCGCCCAGAGCGGCCGCATTGCCATCATTGACCACATGCACAGGGACACCGAAACGCTTTTCCCACATCTCTTGGAAAGGCATATCATGCCATCCCAAATTGGGCGCAAATTTGAGCCTACCTTCGTCGGTCTTGATCAGACCCGGCAGCACCAGACCAATCCCAAGAACTTTCAGAGAAAGGGCTCGGCCTCGATGTTCGGCTTCAAGGGCCAGTTTTTCAGCAATTGAGACGGTTTTAGCGGGGTCGCTTGTATCCAGTTCAACCCGATCACGCCAGCGGATATTGGCTATGAAGTCGGTCAGGGCGGCGGCGATAAAGCCCACCCCAATTTCGATCCCGATCACACAGCCACCTTCGGGGTTTAACTCTAGGCGTGTGGCGGGGCGTCCTCCTTGGGAATGTTGTAAACCCGTTTCGCGTACAAGGTTAAGCGCGATCAATTCATCCACAAGGGTGGAGACTGTCGCCCGTGTCAGCCCTGTGCTGGCTGCAAGTGATGCCCTTGTGCGTCGATCAGAAGTGCGCAAATACCCAAGTATCAGCGACATGTTCAGACGACGAACTAAACTCTTGTGAGCGGACTTTTGAACCTTGACCACGAAAAGAAGCTCTTAAAAACGAAAATCATTTGTTTACTAACTATACAAAGTATAGTCCCAGTTTCTTGGGCTTGTCAATAGGTTGCCACAACCAATTTTTTTGAATATTTTTATATGTTTTTTCTGTTCTTATCGCGTTTGGCGTTCTCCCAAAAGATCGACCTGCTGTCTTCAGGCTTACCCTCATCCCCCTGCCCACGACCGCTACGCGGTACCTGCCCGCGTGTGGGAGAAGGGGGAATAGTTCTTTGAGGAGCCTACTCCTCAAACGCCCCACTAACAGCTCAATTCTTAGGGAAAATGCTGTAGCCTTCAGGGAAACCCTATAGGGTAAGCAAAAAACGGTGATCCCCAAAACATCCATCGGTTTGATACGTTTTCCCTTCCCTAAGCCACTGTTTGCTTGTGCCTGCTGTCTCCTCGCGTTAAGATCGCCCTATGATCAGCAAACCTGAACCCACCCCCCACACCCCTGAAGATGCTGTGCCGGAAGTTGTACCGGAGCGTCACATTGCGCCTGAATTCCCGGAGGGGATTTCGCCTCCCCTTCCAACAGAAACCACGCCTGCACCCGCTGCCCCGCCGCCAGTACCTCAGTTTATTGAGTCCAGCGGGGTACAACACACGGGCAAGATTCGCCAAACCCCAAAAGCCCGTAAGGCACAGGCAGGTAAAGTCAAAGCACCGGTCAAAGCACCAACCCTCAAAACCAGCGGTTATCCCGTGGTGACCGCAGTCAGTGCGCTCCGTTCATTGGTGGTCACCTTTGCTGCGGCAGTGATCGTCTCAACAATTTTTATGTGGTGGACTTCACCGGATTTTCTGCCGGTAAGCGCCCGTAAGGAATTAGCACCGGTTCAGGCCACTGCGGTGCAGCGTGCAGTTCTCAAACCTACCCCGTTGCCGACCCCGATTTGGTTCAACAAGATCGGTATCGTGGCAGGGCACAGCGGGCTGAATCGGGTTGGGCAGCCTGACCCCGGCGCGGTGTGTGCGGATGGTTTTAACGAACTGACGGTCACCAGCGGAGTTGCAGATCGGGTTGCGGCCATGCTGCGGGGCCGAGGGTTCACCGTTGACGTTTTAGGTGAGTTTGATTCCTTACGGGTGGGTTATCAGGCAGCGGCCTATATTTCCCTGCACGCGGACTCCTGTGAGAATTTTGGTTACGGTGGTTTCAAATCGACCGCACCCGGCAATCGAATGACCGTGCGTGAACAGGATACCCGCCTCAACGAGTGTATTCGTCAGAACTACGCGGCCATCACCGGGCTGGAGTTTCAACCGGGCAACATCACCCTCAACATGCTTAATTACCATCATTGGGAAGTGATCAGTCCCAACACCCCGGCGGTGATTCTGGAGCTGGGCTTTTTGAGCTATGACCGAGACCTACTTCAAAACCAGCAGGATCGTCTAGCGCTGGGTATCGTAAATGGTTTGATCTGTTATCTCGCACCCCAAGCTGCACCGGGAAATTGAGGATAGAGGAAGCGTTATGAATAGGGAGCATCGCCGCCAGAACCGTCTGAAGTGGGGGCTGGCACTGGTAGGGATTGGGCTGCTGCTGGGAAGTTTGGTGATCTTTGGGGGGGTGCTGGTCTTTCGGGGGCTTTCCCCGGATCTTCAGGATCGGATTGTGAAGCGCATACCCTTGCTGGAAATTTTGCTGCCTCCTACGGGCGATCTGCAAGCGCTGCTGCCTACGGTCGTGGCCCCAACCATCAATCCCGCGTCCCTGCTGGAGACGGTTGCGCCCCAAACACCCTTTGTGCCTACCCCAACGCGCACCATAGAGACCATCACAGCCCCACCGAGCCTGACCGCGGCCGCTGTTCTGCCCTCCGCCACAGCGCAGCCTGTGGCCAGCGAGACCGCTGCACCCTCAGCAACCTTCACCTTCACGGCGCTGCCTACTGAGACCTCAATCCCGATCCCGGCCACCCATACGCAGGTTCCGCCGACCTTTACCCCCACCTTTTCGGGGTTTGAACTGCTGCCTAGTTTTACCCCTGAGTTTCAATCTACAACGGTACCATCTGCAACGGTGACCCTTGTCCTGCCTACTGAAACGCCCGTCCCAACCTTTACCCCGTCGCTGCTGCCAACCTTCCCAGCTACAAACACGCTGCCACCTGCACCCAGCGCTACCTTCACCCCGGAACTGCCGACCAACACAGTGATTCCCAGTCCATCACTTATCCCCACCCTTGCTCCCACCAACACCCCGTTCCCCCTGCCTCGATCCTATCGAGTACAGGGACGACTCAGTTGGGAACCGCAGCTTTGGAACAACTGCGGCCCCGCCAATTTGATTCAGGCGATGCGTTATTATGGCTGGCGCGAAGGGCAGTACGAGGTTGGGGCATTCCTCAAACCAACACAGTCCGATAAAAACGTGAGCCCGTGGGAGTTGGTGCGTTATGTGAACACCCGCACCAATTTACGCGCTGTCTCTCGTCAGGCGGGTAATTTGGACTTGGTGAAGCAGCTTGTCTCACGGGACATTATGGTGATTCTGGAGACGGGCTTTTACGATCCCGAAGATCCCGAAGAAGGCTGGATCGGTCACTATCTGACGGTCACAGCTTACGACGATACACAGGGTATTTTGTGGAAGCTGGATACCCTACGGGGCGAGACCAATCAGTATTATCCCCTGATCGATGAATGGTGGAGCCACTTTAACCGTGAGTACATCGTGGTTTACCCACCTTCGCGTCACGAGGAAGTGATGGCGATCCTCGGTCCTGATGCTGATCCCACTTACAACGCTCAACATGCCCTTGAGATCGCCCATTTTGAAGCCGGACGCAGCCCTCAGAACCCCTTCGCGTGGTTCAATGTGGGCACCAGTTTGGTGGCTTTGGGGCGCTATCAAGAAGCAGCACAGGCTTACGACGTGGCCTATACAGTGGGCGGGGCAGAAGGGGTGCCCTACCGCATGATGTGGTATCAGTTTGGGCCCTTTGAGGCGTACTATCAGGCGCGCCGTTACGACTTTGCGCTGGCCCTGATCAACGCAACCATCATCACTTCCAAGGAGAACGTGGAAGAGATGTTCTATTGGCGGGCAATGGTAGAAGCCGCGCAGGGCAATACTACCGCGGCCAAGGAAGATTTCTTGCGGGCGCTGGCTTATAATGGA
The DNA here is from genome assembly GCA_014879835.1 of Anaerolinea sp. Taxonomy (GTDB): domain Bacteria; phylum Chloroflexota; class Anaerolineae; order Aggregatilineales; family UBA2796; genus UBA2796. The sequence goes on along the minus strand of JACSRJ010000176.1, from coordinate 9,504 downwards.
AATTTCACCCCCGCCTTTGATGCCCTTGCTGCGGTGGAGAGCGGCGCTTTTAAGCCCCCAGAAGGGTAATCAAGGCAGCCCATCTAGCCCCATCCCCCGCGCCCTCAGCAGCCTCAGGGTGAAGGGGCAAAGTTGTGATTTGAAGCCCCTCTGCCTCAGGGCAGAGGGATTTAGGGCGAGGCCCCGGTAGCATTCATGATTCACTGAGTAGGACGGTCTTTCAGTCAGCGGAAACTTCTGAGGTGCTCATCATTACCCCTGAATCGGTTGGATCGGGATGATTCTTGCCGTGATTCTCGACATTCAGCATCTCCGAACTGGTACTGGCTAACAGCCCCAAGACAATGCAGGCCACTCCTGCCAGTGCAAAGAAGGTCGTCACCCCGATCACATCCGCGAGGGGCCCAGCAATGGCAAGGCTGATCAGCGATGCGCTCAAGGCAATGGCGCTTAAGAGAGACATCACCCGACCCTGCATCTCCGGCGCAATCACAGTTTGAAAAACCGCTGACAAGGGTCCATTAGCCATGGGCAAAAAGAACCCAATCATGAAATTACCCACGATTGCCATCCAGAAAGCAGACGTGGGTGCGAGTCCTATCATCAATGAGCCAGCACCAATTCCGAGAATCCCGGAGAGGCTGGTGAGCATCTTACGTTTGAACCCGCCCCATACTCCGATCAGAATGCCCCCAATCAATACCCCGATCCCGAAGATCGATTCCAAACCTGCCAATTCACCCGGGCCACGCCCAAAGTGTTTGGTCACGATTAGAGGATTCATGGCTGAGGCAGGGGTGAGAAGGGCATTGAGCGCTGCCGCCATGAGGATGACCATGAGCATCCCGCGCCAGTTTCGCAAATAACGCAGCCCTTCACGAAAGTCGCCCATAACAGAGGTTTTTTGAACGGCAGTGGTGCGTTCAGGTTGAGGGATGTTTAACAGCAGCAGGGGAATGACCGCGATCACAGCCGTAATCAAATCAATTGCTAACACCCAGTGCATGGGCATGACCAACACAGCCAAGGCCCCAACAGGCGGAGCCGCGATATTCATTAATCCCCGCAGGGCCTCGTTCAAGCCCCCCACCCGGGACAGATGTTTTTGAGGGACCATCAAAGAGGTCGAGGATGCCATCGCTGGATAATGGAAAGCGCCTGCGACTGACCGAACCAACATGATGAGGTAGATGTGCCAGATTTGGGTTTGATCGTAGAAAAACAACAACAAAAGGACGGTAGTGGCTGCGGCCACAAAAGTATCAGCAACGATCATCACGACCCGACGATTCCATCGATCTACCAATGTGCCCGCAAGGGGACCCACCAGAACCTGAGGGATCATGGCAATCAGAGTCCCGATGGCGAGGACGGTTGCCGATCCCGTTTTGGCAGTGAGCCACCACACAAGCGCAAACTGCACCAAACTGCTGCCAAAAAGCGAGAATGCCTGCCCTGTCCAAATGGTGAAAAAGCGACGCGCCCATCCTTTAGCAGGCGGTGGAAGTGTACTCATAAATGCCTCCGAGATGTTAACCCCTGACTTGATTTTTTTATCCTACCATCGATTATATACGAAATATGTTAATATCAGTTTCAATTTTTTTGATTCTTAGGGGTGGTTTGATCGAGGATTTTCATTTTCGCCTTAACCTTGATACAGTTGTGCAGTAAAATCATCATAGGAATAGTGTGGAAACCGCCCAAAATCAGGATTCGCCACTCGTTTTTTTGGTCAAGGGTGGCTAGACTCCTCGTCATTAGAGTACAGTGCAGCAGGGGGCAGAACCGCGTGAGAGACAAACCGTGCGTGGTCTACATTGAGGATGATACACCTTCACGGGTATTGGTGCAGGTCGTATTATCTCAGGACTTTGAGATTCACACAGCCGCAAACGGACTCGAAGGTCTAAACCTCGTCCGCCGTCATCAACCTGATATTGTTCTGACAGACCTGAATCTGCCCGATCTACATGGTGAGATGATCGCGGCGCGGATTCGAGGATCTGTTCAGCATGAGATTCCCATCATCGCCCTGACTTCCGACAACAGCCGCGAGGCTAAACATCGCTCCATTGCAGCGGGTTGCACCGGTTTTCTGACCAAACCGATCCAAGCCCTAACCTTTGCCCAAACCGTGCGAGAATACCTTACGGGTAAGGTGGATAAGATTAACGACGCCGATCTAAGACGCGCCACCACCACCATCCAAGCCAATATGACGGCCAAGATTGAGGACACCTTGCGTCAGCTCCGGGACGATAACGCCATGCTCCGGGGTATTGATCGGGCTAAAAACGCCTTTTTGACTCAGGTCTCGCATGAGCTGCGCACCCCACTCACAGTGCTTTCAGGTTATGTACAGATGCTCAATCAAATGCTCATTCCGGGTGCGGTGGTGGGTGATTTTCACATCGAGATGGGCAAGAAGCTGACAGAAGGCACCCGGCGCTTACAATCTCTAATCAATGAGATCGTGCTGATGTCCCGTGTGGCTTCCAACCAGTTTGAGGTTCGTTTTGCCCCTCTGCGGGTGATCGATGCTTTGCAGAGCGCTCTTCAAGAATACATTGAGCCTGCTGCCGCCCGCCGCCTGACCATCGAACAGAGCGGGGTATGGAACGAACTGATCATGGGCGATTCGGGTCTGATGCATATGGCCCTAAGCAACCTTATCAGCAATGCCATCAAGGCCACCCCTGATGGCGGTAAAATCAGCCTGACGGCCTCAGTAGAGGAGGCTAACCTGCATCTGATTGTGGCTGATACTGGGATCGGAATCTCCGCCGATGACCTGCCTTTACTTTTTAAACCTTTTTATACAACCATTGATGTAAGTCGGGGCAAGACCAGTAAAACGGACTTTAAAGGCATGGGGTTGGGGATGGGGCTGACCTTGATCACCCGCATTATTGAGTCCCACAAAGGGCAAATTTGGGCGGAAAGCCCCGGTCTAGATGAAAAGACGCTGCCCGGTAGTAAATTTCATATCCTGCTTCCACTTGCTCCGGGACGGGCGCCTGAGGGAAATTCCTAAGGGATTCCCAATTTTCCCTCAAAACCGTAAATTTTTGAGGGGCAAGTGGTAGACAAGGTCTTAATTTATGTTATCATCAACAGTAATCGTCCTTTAGGGCGGTGATCGTTCATTTTTTCATTCATAGGGAGTTCTATCATGCTGTATCTACCTCGTGAAGAAGGTCAGGGCTTGGTAGAGTATGCGCTTATTCTGGTGTTGGTCGCCATCGTTGTGATCATCATCCTTGCGCTGCTCGGCCCCGCCATTGGGAATGTGTTCTCCAACATCGCCCGCGCGCTGTAATTCTCTCCTCTGAGTCCTTGAGATTCTGAGATTTAGCGCGGAGGCGCGCTCCATACGGAGCGCGCCTCTTTTTTTTGTGCCCCTTCAGGGTTACACTTCCTTCATGTCTAGCAACACACCCTCTTTAAGTTCATCTGTGCCCACCCTTCCGCCACTCTGGGGGGCAACCCTGCTCTACCTTGGGGCTCTGCTTGCAACCGGGTTGGTGATCAGCGTTCAGGAAGGGGTCGAAGTAGGTCTGGTACGCCTTCTGGCAGCGGTGATCATCGCTGGTGGCGGAACTCTGCTTGCGGCGATCCTCACCCAAACCCCTTTAAGGGCGATCTTTGGCGGCATCCCACGCCTGATTGATCTGGGGCTGTCGATCTTGATCGGCATCCTGATCTGGATTCCTGCCAATTGGATGCTGTTCACCAGCAATTACCTGCTCACACTAAATGTGGGCTTGGGGGCACAACCCACCCCTTTAAATGCGCAGGAACGTCCCCTGATTGTGGCCCTTCAACTGGGCTTGATCATCCCCCTGTGCCACGGGGTGCTATTCTGGGGATTCATTCAACGCGCCAGCCTTCGGATTGGGCGAGGATGGGGCGCTCTTTTGACGGCGCTTCTGTTTGGAGTTTTTGGGCTGGTTAACACTGAATTTGGGGTCAGCATCATCCCTGCATGGCTCTTGGTGGGGTTATATGCGGCGTTTGCGGGCTACTTCACGCGATCCGCATGGGCGGGAATTGCGGTGGGTGCCGGTTTTGGGGCAATTCGTCCCCTGATTGAAAATACGGCCATTGAGACCAGTCTCTTTGAGTGGTTGGGCGGGGCTGATCAACTGTTGGAGGTACGTTGGCTGCTGGCGGCGGCACTATTGGGCTTTTTCGCCTTTGCCCTCCTTCAGATACTGCGCGCCTTCCATGCGGAGGATCAAGATCGACCAGAAAGGCAAGCATCAGTGCCACTATCCCCTAAACCTTTGTGGTGGATACCACTGATCGCTGCCATCGGTTTTGCCCTGCTGATCGCCTATGGCGAATTTAGCATTCGTGCTGCTAACCCCCCGTATCGGGGTAACATTCCAGATAGTGGTTCAACCATTGTCCCCGGAGAAGCCACACCCACACCCCCGGGGGAATGAAAGGGTCTGACTTCAGCCCCCTTAGAAACTTTGAGGTGTGGGGCTTGAAGTGGCGGTGGGGGTTAGGCTGGGGAGGGCCGTCCATACCGGCACAACAGGTACAGGGAATCCGGTCGCAGTAGGGATAGTCGGTCCCGATTGCCCTGCTATTGGACAGGTCTGTGAGTCCCTCTCCAAGCCCAGTTCCAATCGCTGCTGCTCTGTGAAATCCTGAAAGACACGGGTGCAGGCATAGGTAATCAGGTCACGATAATCCGTATCCTGAATGAAGGCGCTGCCGCCATAACGTCCAAAAACCACCAGTTTATTGTCTGGTGAGAAGGCATCGGTGTTGATCGCAGCTTCAAGGGGGAAGCGGCGAATTTCCATACCTGTTTCGATACTCCACAGGCGCGCAGAACCATCCTGTCCGTAGGTGATCGCCATGCCTCCCTCGCGGGAGAAAGCGACGTTGGCAATCGCATCAGTGTGTCCGGACAGCATCCGTATTTCTTCCCCAGTGCGGGCATCCCAGAGCCGTCCAATCCGATCCGCGCCGCCTGTCAGTACCATTGCGCCATCAGGGGAGATCGCCCCCCCCAGAACAGCCGCAGTGTGTTGGCTGAAAGTGGCTGTGGTTTCGCCCGTGGCTACATCCCAAACGCGGGCCGTTTTATCAAAGCTGGTGGTGAGAATATGTTTGCCATCAGGGAAAAAACGCGCCGTCCAGAGCAGTCGGGTGTGCCCACTGAATACCTTTAGTACTACGCCCGTGGCTACATCCCAGAGGCGTGCTGTGGTATCCAAACCGGCCGTTACAATAGTCTTGCCATCAGGCGAGAAGCCGGCGCTGTACACAACCCCTTCGTGCCCCTTAAACTCCCTGATGAGGGTGCCATCGGCCACATCCCAAAGCTTGGCAGTACCGTCGCGGCTGGTACTCAAAAGGTAGTGTCCATCTGGGCTGAAGGTCACATACCAAATAGATCCAGTGTGCCCCTCAAAGACTCGAAGCTGTGTCCCAGTGGCGACTTCCCACAATCTGACCGTCAAATCTGCCCCGCCTGTTGCCAACAAATGCCCATCCGGGGAGTAGTTGGCTGTGATAACACCATCGCGGTGGCTTATGAATTGACGTGGTAGATGATCAAATTGAAGGTTAAAACGCCGCACCGTGCCATCCCAACTGGCAGTCAGGGCGCTTTTCTGATCAGGGCTGAAGCGCACCTCACGGATAGCGTCAGTGTGCCCGGTCAGGATGCGCAGCAGCTTGCCACTTTCAGCGTCAAAGAGACGGGCGGTGCCGTCACGGCTGCCTGTCAGAATCAGCTTCTCATCTGCGGAGAATTTGGCGCTGTAGACATAACTGTTATGCCCTTCATAGCGGCGAAGCAGGTTTCCGCTCTCGACCTCATAAAGGTAAACAAAAGCGTCACGAGTGCCTAACAAAAGACGCTTCTGATCGCGGGTAAAGGCGAGGCTGTCCACATCACCCCCAACCCCCTTGATCTCACGCAGCAGGTTGCCTGTGATGCCATCAAACAGATATACCACCCGATCCGCGCCCACCGCCAGCAAACCGCCATCCGGGGAGAAGCTTTCGCCGAGTGTGGCAATGGGCAGATCAACCCGACGCACTTCCACCCCTGACTGAACATCCCACCAACGCACAGTGTTATCAAGGCAGGTGGTAACGATGAAGCGTCCATCAGGGGAGAAGATGGCGCTGTTGATGATTCCATCATGTCCGGTCATGGTGTGCAGGAGTGCGCCAGATTCGGTGTCCCACAGGCGGACCGTCTTATCCTCTGAGACGCTGGCGATATATTTCCCCTCAGGGGAAAAAGCAACTTTGTTGATCGGGCCTTCATGCCCTTCGTACCGGCGCAGTTCCGCACCCGATGCCAAATCCCACAGTCGGAGGGTTTTATCAGTGCTGCCCGTGACCATACGTTTGTTGTCTGGATGCAGATCGAGACTGGCTACATCATCGGTATGCCCCACAAAAATCTGTTCGGTATAGAGCCGTTCCAGTGAACGCATGAGGGTAATGTCAGCCAGCGGCACATACCCCAGTTCCAAAGCGCGGAGTGCTAACAGTGCGGCGGTCTCTGCATTCCCTGTAATATCTTGGAGGTTGGTGATCGATTCAGAAGTGAGACGGGCTTGTTCAAGGCGCGAGTTTCCATCCCGAATTTGGAGGGCCACTTTGGTTAACGTTGGCGGGATGGGAGTCAAGGTTTCGGCGGCGATCATGACTTCGGCACGGGCAGCAGCGGCGCGTCGATCAGCCTCGGAAGCCAACTCATTGGCACGCCCGGCCTGTCCGAAGGCTAACAAAGTTAGGACTGCGGCCGCAAGCCCCACCACTCCAAGTAGTACCGCGGCTCGTTGGAAACCAGCAGCACGGCGGGCGATTCTAAGTTCGCGGGCTTTACGGGCTTCATCTTCAACCGTAACGACCTCACGTTGGGATACACTAGCGCGCAGGTATTCAACTTCCTCCGCGCTCATATTCAAACCACTCTCACGGGCCCACGCCTCAAACTGAGCTAGTTTTAACCCGGAAGCGAGGAAACTTGGCTCCCGTCCACTGCTGATCCACTCTGCCGCGGTGCTCATCAAACGTCGCTGAAGACGCAGATCGTCACGGCTGGTACTGAGCCATCCACGCAGACGCTCCCATGTGCGGATCAATGCTTCATGGGCAACCTCAACGGTAGGCGCATGGCTGATGGGATCAATATCGATGGTCAGCAGGCGGTGTCGGGCATAAAGGTTCAAAATCGAATCCAAGGTACCGGGGGCAATCCCCATCGACACCAGCTCGGCCCGAGATACCCGTCGGCGGGTATCCTCCGCACCTTCTCCGAGGGTTACCAAGCGCAGGAAAATCTGCCTAACCAGTTCTTGGGTTTCGGCGGGCAATTCCCCGTAAACTTGCTCAGCACGACGGGCTAGCGCGCCTATTACCCCACCGCCTTGCAGATAGTCGTTTAGGGTGATTCTGGCCCCAATATGGTGATCAAATAACTCGGTCAGGGCGAACTGGAGTAGAGGCAGTGCTCCCGGCTGATCCTCAACCTCATTCAAGATGGTACTGACCAGATCGTCTTCAAAAAATACCCCCGCACGTTCTGCAGGACGCACAATGGCCCGCTGAATCTCGGTGCTGGAGAGGGGCAGCACCATCTCAGAACGGCGCTGCATCAGTTCCCCAAACTCGACATAACGTAAGGGGCGATCCATAAAATCGGCCCGAATAATCATCACGACCCGCATTCGACTGGCTGGATCAGCTACCGCATGATAGAGCAAATCGAGGAAATGGGCCCGTGCAGATTCGCTTTCGGTGAGGGTGAACAGTTCCTCAAACTGATCAATCACCAACATCACCTCGGTTTTAGAGTCTGGAGGCAGGATACGCTCAGCGGCCTGCACCAAACCGCGTTTATCCTGCGTAAGCATCTGGGTCAGATTAGGCGGCTGCAAGGTGGCGATCCGCAGTAGCGCTTCCTCAAGGGCATAAAGGGGAGCGGCTCCGGGAGTAAAAGTAGCATAAAACCAATGCCCCGACCCGGTAAGGTTGCCACGACGTAGGGCAGGCAAAAGTCCCGCATTCACCAAGCTGGACTTGCCACTTCCACTCGCCCCTACTACCGCCAAAAAGCGGCTAAACTCCTCGTTTTGCCGGATGCGTGTGATCAAGCGTTCGACTGACCGTTCTCGTCCAAAGAATTGAGGTGCATCTGATTCTTCAAATGCGCGCAGTCCTTTATAAGGGTTGAGGACCTTCTCTGGGGTTTTGATCTCGGTGCGTTCTGGAGAGATGCTGCTGCCATGAAGGGCTGCCTGAAACGCCTGAGCAAAGAGCGTCGCGCTTTGGTACCGTCCACCCGGCTCTTTTGTTGTGGCCGTCTGGATCACCTCATCCACAGGGGCAGGTAAATCAATCCGATATTTACGGATCGAGGGTACTGGCTGCTTGATGTGCATTTCGAGCAGATCGCTGATGCTGCTCTCTTGAGGGAAGGGCTTTTGCCCGGTGAGCATCTCAAAGAGGGTGATCCCCAGCGAGTAAATATCACTCGCAGCGGAGATATCCTGAACGCTCCGAGCCTGTTCGGGTGAAATATAAGCGGGTGAGCCTACAATAAAATCAGCACTGGTTAGGTAGGTTTGAGGACTAGTTCCAGTCCTTGAGGGGGTCTGGGGAGCAGCAATATCTTTGGCGATCCCAAAATCAGCGAGATAAGCGTTTCCTTCATCATCAAGCAAAATATTATCGGGTTTAATATCACGGTGAATCACACCGCTGCGATGGGCCGCGGCCAGTGCGGAGGCAACTTGATCGAGGATGAGCGCAATCCGACTAGGTTCAAGAGCGCCCGCCAGAATCCGAGAACCCAGATTGCCACCGCGCAGCCAGCGCATGACCAGATAAGCGCCTTCTGGGTCACGCCAAAAGTCGTACAGGGGCACAATGTGGGGATGCTCCAGACGGGCAATAACATGTGCTTCCAGTTCAAAACGTCTAATGAATTCCGGTAGGTTGGCGAACTCCGGGAGGATGACCTTTAAGGCAACTTCACGCCCGATCTCACTCTGATAGGCGCGATAAACTGAGGCGAACCCGCCGCTGCCAATCAACTCTCGTATCTCATATCCCTTAAAAATCTGCCCCACAAGATCAATCATGTGATCCTCTGCAATGAAAATATGGCTGCCTGATTCCATCTTAGCGATCTTTAGCGTGAAGGTACATTCCGTTGTCTGAATTTTTGTTGAATTCTTTGCCTATGGGCAGGGGTAGGGAGCGAAGCAAAGGAAAGCTGCTGCACTGTCTGGTCGGATTTTTATCGGGTTAGGACTTACGCAGTTGAGTTTGTTTACCCTGTATTTATCAAAAGGGGCAATTTGAGGGGGAAACTGTCTTGTCCTGTTCACCAACATTAGCCCTCATCGAGTCCGGGATCATCGTCCCTACTTAGACCGATTGATAGCTCGTCGTAGCGCCAAATCGGATTATCAAAATGAGGACGATGTTGCCGGATTCTTTGGGGGTTAACGTTAG
>JACSRJ010000199.1 GCA_014879835.1 Anaerolinea sp. | reverse complement strand
GAGGACGATGTTGCCGGATTCTTTGGGGGTTAACGTTAGAGGACACGACAAGCCCCCTCAAAAACCCCGTTTTCCCCCTTCTCCAGAGGAGAAGGGGGCTAGGGGGATAAGGGCAAATGCGTAACTCCTAATCATCCATCACTTCCGCCGCAGCCATGCCCGAAACTTGCGTCCGATCAGCGCCCGGCGTGACTTGCGCCATGCCTCGCCTACCTTTTCTTCCTGATCTGGGGAAGACTGGGCTGGAGGGCCGTAGCGTTCGCCAATATAGGCATCGGTGATGTCGATCACGGAGCGACCCTCGTCGGGCACTTCTCGCGCTACCTGACGCCCTCGCTCCAAAGGTGTATTGCCGGGTCGGAAAGACAGCCCCAACCAGCGCCCATAAATGCCCAAACGAGCGTAAGCCCGTCCGGTCGGGGAAAGCTTATCTAGCCCCCGATATTCCACCCACCACAGAGTCGTCACCCCCACAAAAGATAACACCGCGATCACCCCCGCAAAAATCAGCAGTCTGCCCAGAAAATCTTGCACTGGTGGTGGGATTTCAAGAAAGGACGGCGAGGGCGGAGGTGGTTCCGTCGGCGGTGGGGTAGGGGTAGGCAGCAAAGGTGTAGGTGACGGGGTAGGAGTCACCAACGGCTGTGGTGTAGGGCTGCCATTGGGCGCATCAAGGGTTCCAACCGCGTTTGAGGTTGGTGTGATTAGTGGCGGTGGGGTAAAGGTTGGTGTTGGGGATGGAGTAGGCGTTGGGCTTGGTTGTGCGCCTGCCTGAGGATCCTCCCGATTAAAGATTTCCTGAGAGGAAGTGGGTTCAAATTCGACCCATCCTGCGCCGGGAAAGTACACCTCCACCCATGTATGGGCATCACGCTCACGGACGATGTACCCGCCGCTGTTGGAATCATAAAGTCCCTGCGCAAATCCCGCAGCCATACGCGCTGGAATGCCCAAAGAACGCAGCATCACAATCATCGCTGAAGCGTAATAAGTACAGTACCCCTCGCGCTGATCAAACAGTACCCAATCAACCAGATCACGATCACGAGGGGGGATGGGGATGGCTTCGGAGTAACGAATGTTGCCCCGAAGCCACGTTTCAATGGCCCGTGCCCGATCATAAGGCGTTTGCGCCCCCACTGCTGCAACAACTTGCAGCGCCAGTTCACGGGTACGGCTGGTAACGGTGCTGGGAAGCTGCAAATAGGCATCCGTAACCCAGCGAGGATAGTTCACTCCGGTATTCCGCAGATAGCTGCTCTGGGCGATGCTGATCGATGAGGAGACCCCGTAAATGTCACCTTTTTGTAGGGGTTTGAGGGGGCGGATGACGGCGGGGTCCACCGCGCCTGTATTGGCTTCAACATAGTTGGCTTCTACCTTGACCGGAAGGCGTAAGGTGGTCGTCTGGGGGGCACCGTAGATCAAACGCATCGAGTTGATCACCATCAGGAAGCGCTGATCGATACTGCGCCGAACGCCGGGATCGGTGTCGGGCAGAGTCAGGATGAGCGTCCCGGAGTCGCTTTGAATCACGTTTTGACGGGCGCTTGTCCACTCATTGTTTTGGTAGATATCAAAACTGCGAGACTTCCAGTAGTATTTTACGCCGGGTGGGGCGCTGACGGCCATGACGATGGTATCACCCAGTTTAACCGCACCCCCAAGCTGCAACCGATCCCCACCGTAGTAATCGGATGCAGGCGCATCCTGTCCTTCAAGAGAACCAAAGAGCCGATTGAGCAGTTCGGCCAGTCGGGTTACCGCATCCTCATTCAAAAACTGCTGGAAGCGTTTGGCGTTCTCCTCAGCCGAACCAGTGGGCAGAAGCCATGCCAAACACAGCATAATCACGGCCAGAAAGGCCCCAAAACGAAAGAACCATTTGCGCACATTGCCCCGGAAAGCGATTCGGTTGGCGTACCAGTCAAACTCACGGGCTTCAATGTGAGACCGGATGATCAAGAGGATCGACAGGAACACATAGGCAATGAGGTAGCCGTCAATGGAGGTGTCGGGCTGGGTGTTGTAGACACTGTTGAGGATTAGCACGATCCCCGGAGGCAAGACCGCCCGCCACACCCGATCAAGGCGAAAAGTGTGCCATGCAGTGTTGTGCCCTAAAAACCACACCAGCAGCGAGAGGAACAATACCAGCAGGAAGGGATCAAAACCGACTGAGGACGCCACTCCGATTTGAAGGCTTCGGGCAAAACGTGCCATCACGGAATAAACCCGATTAAAAATATCTCCGGGCGCAGCAAAAAACTGCACAAGGGTAATCGCCCCCATTGCGTAGATGCCGCTTAAGATGAGGGCAGTCAGTTCGGAGTAGTGACTGCGGGCCAGCAAAAAGCCAAAGAGCACGGAGAGCAGAGCTACGGGCACAAGCTGACTGAGACTCACCTGCCACTCACCCGATTGGGCTGCGAACTCGTCGGCAAAGTTGAGGGCACTGGACATAGCGATTACGGGGATCGCCATCAACACACAGGTGATGATCAATGTAGAGAGATCACCCCTTGCGAAAATACCTCGGAGCAAAAGCTGCCAGCGGCGAAAGAAGCCTCGTGATGGGGATGGTGCGCCTGCTGCGCTTGATCGTGTTCCGGCCATGGTTATCCTGTTTATGCCACCCCTCAAAGTCTACAGAAGGGACAGTCCCAATGCAATGAGGGAGGCTCAGACGCTCAGTGAACGTTTAGGGAACGTGGGGCAGTCACAGAATCATTCAGGGCTTAGGTGAGGCTGCCTCGACGACGGGCGCGGCGGCTCATCGGGCTAGGGATGGTCATGTCCTCACTACCGATCAGGGTTTGATAAGCGTCGCCTAACAGCCCTGCGCTGCGTGCCCAAGAGTGGCGGTCGGTGACCCATGTACGCCCATAGCGTCCGATCCGCTGTGCCTCTTCTGGCTGCCGCAGCAGATGAAGCATGGATGCAGCGAAGGCTTCGGGGCTATCGGCAAAAACCATATGACGGTCGGCCACTGCATCCAGCCCTTCTGCACCGATTCGGGTACTGACCACGGGCAGTCCGCAGGCGAGGGCCTCCAGCAGCTTAAAGCGAGTACCGCTTCCGCTGCGCAAAGGGCACACAAAAAGTGACGCTTGATGTAAATAGGGGCGAGTGTCTTCCACAAAACCCTCAATCTGAATCCCCGAATTAGGCTGGGCCGCAAGTGCGACGATCTCAGCGGGTGGCTCTTTGCCCAAAAGGATCAGTTTAAAGTTGGGGCGCTGAGCGCGTACCAGTGGCATGATCTCTTTGACAAAAAAGGACACCGCGTCCGTATTGGGGAAGTATTTGTAATCCCCCATGAAAATAGCGGTATCGGAGTCACGGGGGAGTGTCGAAGGCTTAAAATAGTCCACATCCACCCCGTTGGGGGTGACTCGAATAGGCAGATGGGGATTAAAACGCTTCACCACAGTCGAATCGATCTCGGACATGGTTCCGATCATAGTGGCGCGGCGCCATGTTTGCGGCTCAAAGTAACGCATCTTGAGCGCTTCGAGGGCAATGGCAGGGCGCTGATAAATGGGATGGGCAACGCGGGCGTGCCGCTGCCATGCCACAAACTCGATGGCAGGTTCGGAGAGCAGCACCGGTAGATTGAGAGGCTCCGGCAGGTTAGGCATCATGTAAAAAGACTCTACATGAACCACATCAAAGAGCCGCTTGCGCATCACTTGTCGAAGCGCATCTCGAAATTCGGTCGAATGGTAGAGGCGCATGGTGATCGGCTTGAGGCTGGTGAGGCTCAGCATCGCAGCCTGAAGGGTTCCGGGGCTGGAGGCCCGGTTCACCATGATCAGATCTGCCAGTTCAGTGAGGGGGGTAAGATCAGAAGGCTTTTCCTCTGGACGGGCAAAACACACGATGGTGAACTGGAAATCCCGGACGAGGCGCTTAAGCAGATTGTACGTCCGAGATCGCCCTCCGCTAGAAGGCGGATAAGGCAAGTATGGGGTGATCATCAGGACATTAGGCTTTTCGCTCACGGCTCCAACCCTTCCGACGTCTGGTGGTGATGGTTGAATCTATCAGGAATCAAACTGCCCGCCAAGGGTGACGGGCAGCAAAGTGAGGAACTGTGCTCCGGAGGTAGGGCTCGAACCTACAACCCATCGGTTAACAGCCGATTGCTCTGCCATTGAGCTACTCCGGAAGACGGGGGGAATCGTATCAAAGGCGAACCCAATCGTCAAGTGTTAAGTTCTGGTGATTATGCACTATTCTGAAGGGGTTTTGATGAGAGCGGCTTTGCAGCGTAACCTAATCTACATTCACCTGAGTTGCTGTATCATAACAAGTAGTGGTCGTAAGTAGAGCCTATAAAAGTGCTCAGGAAGACGCCATGAACATCGCAATCTCTTGGGATGACGAAGCGCACACAATTATTCGTTTTGATTACCATCAAGGTTGGACATGGGACGATTTCAGTGAAGCGGCTCGAATTGTCAATGAGATGGTTGGTGGTCGGCCCTATCATCTCATCGCCAATTTTGATCCGGGGGCGTTTCCACCGATGGGCGCGCTGGGGCGTTTCAAAACCGCACAAGAAAGCCTGCCCGAACAGACAGTGGTCATCGTAGTGGGCGGCGGTTTGTTCATCAATACACTGGTGACCGCCTTCAGTCGGGTGTACCGCGCCATCAGCAAAAATCTGATGGTCGCTGGTTCCCTTGAAGAAGCACGGGCCAAGAGTGCTGACCTGCGCCGTCAGTCCCTATAAGGCGGAGGGACGAGATCGGCTTAGAGCGCCCGATCTAGGATTTCTTTGAGTTCTGACGGGGTAAGGGTGATGGGGTTACCCTTCATAGAACTGGCATTAATGGCACGTTCGATCAGCGTAGGAAAGTCGGAACGCTGAACACCATATGTGGCCAAAGGCGGGGTGCGCAGTCCTGAGCATAAATCCCGTATCCACATCACTCCATCCTCTGGGGTGGGTCTGGCGATGTGGGTCACTAATCGGGCAATCTCCTCATAACGACGGAGGGCTTCGCCTTGGGGATCACGCTTGCGCAGGGCCTGAATGTTGACCTCCATCACATGGGGCAGAAGAGCCGCACACACGGCCCCATGAGGCGCGCTGTACATCCCCCCAATGGGCGCTGCAAAGCCGTGGACTGCCCCCAAACGGGCATTGGCCAAAGCCAGACCGCCGCATAGACTAACCACTGCCATTTCTTCGCGGGCTTCGGCATCAAGCCCATTGTGGAATGCGCGTTTAAGGGCCCCAGATGCGCGCCGTATGCCTTCGCGGCAGAGTGCATCGGTGATCGGGTTGGGGGCGGCGCACACCAACGGCTCAATCACCTGCGTGAGCGCATCCAAGCCCGTGCTGGCGGTGATCTCCGGGGGGAGGGAGTAAGTCAGTTCGGGGTCAATCAGGGCGACTATAGGCAGCATCAGAGGGTGGCGCAGACTCACCTTCACCTGATGTTCGGGCGATGCCAGTACCGCATTCCGGGTGACCTCCGCGCCTGTGCCTGCTGTAGTGGGGATGGCGATATAGGGCAGGGGGGCCTCTATGAGCGGCTGCCCAGCCCCCACCACCTCCAAATAATGCAGGGGATTCTCGTGATTGGTGGCAAAGGCCGCAACCGCCTTGCCGCAATCGATGGCGCTGCCCCCACCAAAGCCGATCACCAAATCACAGTGGAGGTCACGGGCGCGGCGTGCGCCTTCTTCAGCGGTGCTGATCTTGGGTTCGCCTTCGACCATGTAGGTGAAGACCTCTACACCGCTGGCTGAAAGCTGGCTGATCAAAGGTGCGGCGCGGAACATCATACCGCCTACGACCAGCAGCGCCCGCGTGCCGAAGGGGGCCGCAATCGCTCCGATCTCACGCAGTTTGCCTTTCCCAAAGATGATCCGGTTCGCGGTCGCAAATTCAAAAGAAGGCATAACTCCTCCATCACATCGAACTGTATCGCATGAGGTATGGCTGGAAAAATAAGTGAAGAGGCGCTATTAGAATGACCTGACATTCTTAAACCGGGTTACGACGCGGCTAGATGTTTATTGGGTGGTATGTCACCAGTAGATGCCGCCGAATTTGACTTTCTTAACTTGAGGTAACCCAATAGTGCGCAACTTGCAGGAAGAATCAACATTGAATGATTTGAGTTAGATCCAATAATCATCACGAACACAGGAATAGCAGACAAAAAACTCAGTGCAAACCAAATTCTAGACGTGCGGCGCAGGGTTGATGCTGAATAAACAGTTGGAGGTTTAGGGAGTTGGGGAGTTTTCAATAATTGCAGGAAAAGGGCTCCCTCAGCTAAACTAAAAAATAGTGCAGGAATAGAGCTTGAAATCAACCTGATCCAAACTGCATTTCCCAACAAATCTTCCAGTCTAGCACTTAACAGCCAAAGTGGTGGGAATAGTACTGTGTGCAGCACCATCCACTGCCAAGCCTTCTTGACACGAGAAGAGAATATCAAGGATTGAGTTCCACCTACCAAAACCCCGATCATAACGGTCACCAAAAGGTATGTTTCTATAGAAAGCGCAGGATGGGTAGGTGAAAAAACCAGACCTAAAATCGGTCCGATCATATATCCCCACAACCACGCCGCTAGATTCCACACCAGCCCTAAAGCAAACGGTGGGAATACAGTCCGCAACATGAACCATTGCCCCACAGCAAGAATGACAGGCATAGCATAAGGATGTTGGGGTCTCAGTAACCACCCCATAGACCAACCTACAACATGAATTAGAACCCAGCCAGTGATAAAGCCCGCTGTATCATCTTTGGGATTCATAATGAGTTGCTCCTAACCAATTTCCACTTCGGCACTAAGTACATCCCCTCAATTTTTCTTGTACCGGTTCGGCTCACTGAGCTACTCAAGGGTGTTCTCATCCGGAGTTTTCAACTTAGATGTACTTAGTACCTTGCCACGACGATAACCGTAGTTTCCCCCTCACCCCACTCTACTCACCCATAAAGGCAGGGAAAAGGGTGAAACGTTAACTGCAGATGTGGTGAGGGAAATAGGCGTAACCAGACTTTCCGGTACCTCTACGGTTTTGGCTCCAATTTCACATCGATCTCACCGACCCGGTTCTGGAGGGGCGGAATAGCCACATCCTCATGGATCAGGGCCACAAAGCACTTCTGCGGGTTGCGGGTCGGAATCAGGCGGGTCATGCGCACCGCCCCCCAGACCAGCGTTTTTTGTCCCGGCATGAGATACCAGAGGGTCTCATCATCGCGCTCGACGGCAGTAAGGGTTTCGGCGGTGCCCAAGGCCCAACGCCATGGATACGAGGACTCAGAGCGCTCACACTGAACCCCCACCCGCCATGCACCACTGATCGCCTCCCGATCTGAGGCGCTTTTCATAGCCGCGTCGGTCTGATCATACTGATAAACAGTGCCGGGGAAAGGCCCAATGGTGCGGATGGGCACAGTGCCATAGTTGGAGATGGTCAGGCTGAAGATCAACAGATCACTTTGGGGCAAGGTGATCACAGCCAGTGTGGACTGCACCCCTGTGGGCGGTTCCACAGCCTTGCCGGGGGTCTCCGCATTGGTGAAATAAACGTCCTCATAAGGGTGGCTTTCCCATGTAACGGTGCGTCCGGTGGATTGGGCGACGATCTCCGCGTTGGGCTTGCCACTGTCCTTGATGGTGAGATGAACCTCACGCCGGACGCGCTGCCCTTCCTTATCCTGCGCCACTGCGATCAGGCGGTACTCACCATCTGGCGGTGGAGTCATATTGTTGTCCACCCCTCCATCATAATCAAAGGTGCGTGCGCCTTCCTCACCGGGTTTGCGGGCCCCATCGGTTCGTTCGGCAATGTAATAGGGTCCGTTCTGGTCGTTTTCGAGCCATACGGTCAGATCGGCTTCTTTGCCAAGGTACAGGTTCACCGCGATCCGATCATCGTAACCGTCCTGATTCGGGGTAAAAATCTGGGGCGCGACCTCAAAACTGCGCATGGCAGGCAGACGAGGGTCAGCACCGCTAATGGTTAGCTCACCTGACTGGGTGGCGCTTTCACCATTCTCGCCCTGAACACTAAGCAGCCATGTGTAACGGCCGTTGGGCATTAAACGACGCTCAACGACCCCTTCGATAGTCTCACCGGGGAGGGTGTACCCCTCCACCACCCCGCTAAACAACACCTGATAGGTATTGGGTGGACGTGCAGCCTGCTCCCGGAAGTGAAACACTGTGCCCGAATCCTGATTTGTGAAGGTGATTGAGACCTGAGCCGGACGGTTCAGAACATACTTGATCTCCGTCACATCCTCAAACCCATCTGCGTTGGGGCTGATGGCCTTGAGGCTGAAGCTGACATCAGTCAACAAAGGGCGGTCCGGTTGAACGATCCGCGCCCCCACGATCCCTACCAGAATCAGGGTGATCAGCGCGACAGAAACCGTGATCATCGGTGAAATTCGCATAAGGTTATGGTTAGTCTCCCTCCATTAGGGGGATTTTCCGCAAGAAGGGAGACAACGCAAGGGGCGCTTAGCCAACGCTCAACGGGTGAGGGGCTGATCGCTCCCGGAGGGCGCCGGAACACTAATCCGTGAGGCCGGCACTCGCTCATTTTTTTCATCTTCAGCCACAAAGGTTTTGAGGACGCGGTTGAGCAGTCGAAAGACCAAATTCTGCTGCCAACCGACGGCAAATCCAAGCAGCCAAATGACCATCGGCGCGGACCGTTCCGGATTGGGGATTTCCGGGTTAAAGGTGGTGCTGGTGACCACAAAAAAGATGAACACGATCAACCCCATCACAGCCCCCACAAAAGGGTTCAGCAAATACCAGCTAATGTGGATCGGGTCAAAATCACGGCGCACAATGGTGTGTTCATGAAGGGACATCATCCCGTTAAAGGTCGCACCGAGGGCCCCAAACATCATGGGCAGCCATGCCATCTTGAGGATTCCCAGTGTTTCTGGGACTAGATTCCGATAAAAGGGATCAAGTGAGAGGGCTAAAAGTGAGAGCAGCACACAAATCACCGAATAGAGCAGTAGACGGGGGCGATACTTTTTGATGTAACCCGTGATCAGTTCTTCCCGAACTAGATCAGCTTCGATTCGGTAAACGATCTGGCGTACTTCTTCATAGTTAGCGCTAGATTGAAGCAGCAGTGAACTGGCAAAGAGCAAATCAAGATGATAAGCGTCTGTGGTCCCTCGGTCTGCCGAGACCCGTTTGACCACTTTCTTTTGCAGTTCCTCGACCTGTTTCCAAAGGGCATCGAGGCGTTCCGGAGTCACAAACTGCCGCAGCATGGCCGTGTTGCGGGGTGCATCAGGTCGGATGAAATCACTGGCCAAAGGGCGATCTACGGGCAGGCGGGTGAAGGGATCGGTCAGGGTGCGCAGTCGGGTTTCATCAATAGCCTTGTCCTGTGCAATGAACAACTCCACATTTTCCGCCCGAACCGAACCAGAGCCGCCTCCAGTACGGGGTACAGGGTTGACCACAATCTCTGGGATGGTGAGATCGGCGGGCGTGGGTTGAGGGGTCGGTTGGGACGCCGGCGCTTCGCCTTCAGGGGGCAGAGGGTCGTTAGGAGTCACAGTTCCGCTCCAGTTTATGCCTTCATTGATCCTTGGGGGGATTATAACAGAGACTCCCTTATCCCCAGAAACTGCTCCCAACAAAGGCAAATGGTGGCGTTTAGGGGTTTTGCTTTGGACGGCCTTAGGGCTAAGGTATTGGCCGGATGAGCGATCTTCAAGCCTCACCCCCTGTGAACGCTAACAGGATATACTCCAGCAGGTTTGGACAGTGACGAGCTTTCTTCACTTTACCTTTAGAGGATTCCACGATGACTCTGGCACTTCAACTTTATTCAATTCGAGACGCATTAAGTACTGATCTTGAGGGTACGATCCGCAAAATCGCAGCGATGGGCTACCAAGCGGTGGAGGCGTGGGGCGGTTTGGCCGGAGGTGACATGGCTCGTCCGGCGGCACTCTTCCAAGAACTGGGAATCAAGGTGATCAGCACTCATGGCAGGCTCGATCCCGATGATCCTGAGCAGCAGAAGACCCAACTTAAAGGGATGGAGCAGTTAGGGGTGAATACCCTTGTTTTTCCGTGGCTGCCTCCAGAAAACTTCACGACCATTGAGGGAATCAAGCGCGTCTGTGAGGAGCTAAACGCCATCCATGCAATCGCGCACGCCAATGGGCTGCGTTTTGGTTACCATAACCATCACTTCGAGTGTGTTGCCCTGCCCGACGGGAGTCTGCCCATCCATCACATGGCAGCCCTGCTTGACCCCACGATCTTCTTTGAGGTGGATACCTACTGGGTACAAGCGGGCGGAGCAAATGTGGTAGACCTGCTGCGCACACTAGGCGACCGTGCTCCACTGCTGCATATCAAAGATGGCTCCACCCGTTTGGGCGAGCCAATGGTTGCCGTTGGAACAGGGATCATGGATGTACCTGCAATCTTACGGGTATCCCGCGCCGAAGCGCTGATTGTTGAACTGGATGCTTGCGCAACCGATATGCTCGAAGCCGTTGATCTAAGTTTGAAGAATCTTTCAAAAATGGTGGGTGCCTAATGAAGCCAATGAAAGTTGGGATTATTGGGGTGGGCAACATCAGCCCTGCTTATATCAAAGGCTGCCGTGCCTTTGACATTCTTGATCTGACTGCCTGTGCCGATATGAACTTTGAACGGGCACAAACTGTGGCGGCCGAGAATCAGATCAAGAAGGCTTGCACCGTAGAAGAGATGTTGGCGGACCCTGAGATCGACATTGTGATCAATTTAACCGTACCCTCCGCCCATGCAGAGATTGCCTTGCGCACCATAGCGGCGGGCAAACACCCTTACTCTGAGAAACCCCTCGCAGTGAGTCTCGATGACGGACGGCGGATCGTTGAAATGGCGGCCGCCAAAGGGGTGCGGGTGGGCTGTGCCCCTGACACTTTCCTCTTTGCTGAACATCAGACCGCCCGTAAACTACTTGACGATGGGCATATTGGGCCAGCAGTTAGCGCCATTGGTTTCATGATGGGACGTGGTCCGGAGAAGTGGCATCCCAACCCAGATTTTTTCTATCAACCGGGTGCAGGCCCATTGTTTGATATGGGGCCCTACTACATCACCTGCTTGGTGAATTTGTTGGGCGCGGTGAAGCGGGTCTCCAGCGCTGCACGAGCATCTTTCCCGGAACGTATCGCCAAGGACGGCCATGCGATCCCGGTGAACACCCCCACCCATGTGGCGGGTACCCTTGAGTTTGAATCTGGACCGATTGCGACCTTGATCATGAGCTTTGACATCACTGCCCACCGTCTGCCTCGGATGGAACTCTATGGGGCGAAGGGATCGCTGGTGATCCCTGATCCCAATGGCTTTGACCCCGCAGTGCGGATGTTTGTCCCCGGTGAAAGCGATTGGG
This sequence comes from Anaerolinea sp., assembly GCA_014879835.1. Taxonomy (GTDB): domain Bacteria; phylum Chloroflexota; class Anaerolineae; order Aggregatilineales; family UBA2796; genus UBA2796. The sequence continues at coordinate 6,578 of JACSRJ010000199.1, read as the reverse complement.
CCGAACAACCCAATCCCTTTAACCCTGACTGGCGGCGTGGGGTGGGGGTAGCGGATATGGCCCATGCGATCCAGAGTGGACGTCTTCACCGGGCAAGCGGGGACTTAGCGCTCCATGTATTGGAAGTGATGCACGCCCTGCTAGAGTCTTCTCAAAAAGGCGCACATGTAGAGATCAGTTCAAAGGTGGAACGCCCTGCACTGCTGCCTTTGAATCTGCCCGCACGGGCCTTGGATTAAACTGCTGAGGAGCAACCCTTGATCGAGCTATTTGCAACCATGACCCCAGTCGCCCAAGCACTGGTGGCAACGTGTTTTACGTGGGGAGTCACAGCGCTTGGAGCCTCAACCGTTCTTTTTACCCGAAATGTGAGCAGGCGTCTGCTGGACGGGATGCTTGGTTTTGCGGCTGGGGTGATGATTGCAGCTTCGTACTGGTCACTGCTGGCACCCGCCATCGAAATGGCGCACGGGGGGATGCTCCCGGCATGGGTGCCTGCGGTGAGTGGGTTTGTGCTCGGCGCGATCTTCCTTCGGGGGATTGACCTGATCCTGCCCCACCTGCACTTTGACACTCCGGTTGAACAGGCCGAGGGGATCAAAACACACTGGCAGAGAACAGCGCTGCTCATCATGGCGATCACCCTGCACAATATCCCTGAGGGACTGGCTGTGGGCGTCGCTTTTGGGGCGGCCGCAAATGGTCATGATACTGCCAATCTGACTGGCGCGGTGGCGCTGGCCATTGGGATCGGGTTGCAAAACTTTCCGGAAGGGCTGGCGGTTGCCGCCCCCCTTCGGCGGGAGGGGGTCTCTCCCCTTAAGAGCTTTTGGTATGGGCAGCTTTCGGCCGTCGTAGAACCCATAGCAGGGATAGTGGGGGCAGGCTTGGTGACTATTGCGCGTCCCCTGCTGCCCTACGCCCTAAGTTTTGCGGCAGGGGCGATGATTTTTGTGGTGGTCGAAGAAGCGATCCCAGAGTCGCAGCGGGGCGGCCATACCGATCTGGCGACTCTAGCCACCATCGGCGGCTTTGCGGTGATGATGCTCCTTGATGTCGCGTTGGGATAACGGCATCAATATCGAGGCAGATTCTGATCCACCTCGACAGCCCAGCGATCAATGCCCCCTACCAAATTCATCACGCGGGTGTAGCCCTGTGTGGAGAGCCAAAAAGCGACCTGCGTGCTGCGCCCGCCGTGATGACAGACCACCACCACATCCTGATCTTTGGGGATTTGATCGAGCGATTCGGGCAGCATATCCATGCTAATGTGAACCGCGCCCGGCAAATTGGCCGCAGCGAGTTCCCAATCCTCGCGGATGTCGAGAATCATGAGGGGTTGTCCCGCATCGATCATTTCTTTGACGGCTTTAGGGGTGATTTGTTTCATGAACGGAGAACCTTCTTAAGTCGGATAACCTGTGTTGAGCGCCGATGGGGATATAGGTACTTCGCCTTGTTCGGCATAATAACGCTGCACCTGAGGCCATACCACCGCCACAGCCTCCTGCACCAATGGGCTAGAAGGTTCTGCAAGCCGTGCCTGTTGAACAAACGTCCACGCTTCTAGGGGGGAAGTGGCAAGGTTGGCAAGGTAGAGCCATGCGGTCACATTCTGGGGGTCTGCTTGTGAAACTTGGGTGAAGTAAAAACGGGCTTCTTCCCGTCTGCCGCCCATAACGGCGGCCACACCCATATTGTAGGCAACCGCGATGTTAAACCCACCCATATCAAAGCTGCGGCGCGGTTTGAGCAAAAACCACATGGGGATCAACAGCAGAACATTGCCCGCAGCTCCACAGAATACACCTACAAAAAAGCCAGTTGCGGGTTTGCGTCCCTTGCCCCAAAAGACCAAAGGTGAAAGCAGCGCGCCAATCAACGCCCCACTGCCGGCGATTATCAACCAGAATTGAAGCCGAATATCCATAAAGGCAATTATAACCCGCCTCTCCTTTGATCCCTATGGCACAATTTTGAATCGGCTTAACGAGGCATAGTCTTCAGCCTGCCCTCCATCTGGGGTGAGGATGCGCACCCGTCGGTATTGGCTGCCTTCTGGGCCTTCGATCAGTTCATACAGACCTACCACAATCTGCCATGTACCCGGCGCGGCATCGGAGAATATCTTCAGGGTGTGGGTATCTTCAATGACTTCCCCCTCCGCCCATGAAGAAGTGGGGCGTGTCCAGTTCGCAGGCATGGCGTCGCTCTGGGCGAAAACCCGGGTTGAATACGGCTCCACAATTTGAACAAATACCCGGTAATCCGTGGTCAGGGAGCGCTCTCGCTGCCAGTACAGGGTGATCTGGATCGTCTCGTCGGGTTTAGCAATCAGGGTTGATGGCTGAACGGTATAACCCACAAGAACCGCCTCACCTCCATAATTGATCAAGGTTGGGTTGGGATAAAGCGCACCCGATTCGCGGCTCAACAGCCCCACACGGCCCGCAAAGGCACGCTCGGTTGGCGTGCCCTCAACCGTGATCGGCATCCGTTCACCCGTTTTGAGATCGTAAAAACCATAATAAACCCGGAGCCAGTTCTCCCGGTTATCTGGGGCGACAAAGGCCTGATCAGGAATTTTAACCGCTACCGGATTGCACCATCCAAAGGAATCGCGTTTCACCTGCCGACGGATCAAACTGGTGGCCCATGCACCCTGCCCTAGGTATATATCCCGCTGCGCAATGATCACCCCGGACTCAGTCTCCAGATGCACAAACAAACTCCAATCGCGGTTAAAGCGGGATTCCGCGTTCAGTTCAAAAGGGATGCAGAATTGGTAATACTCACCTACCCTTAGGTAAGCATCGGCAGGTATGGGGGCTGATCCCAATGCCGGCACCTCTGCGCCGGGTTCGTAGAACAATACTGGTGAGGTCCTCGCTGTTCCAGTTTTAGTGAGGGTTGGAGAGGAGGTGTAAGCACGGGTAATGACCAATAACGAGAGCAGTGCAGCCACCCCAAACCACCACGCCCCAATCAGGCCCGGTCGCAGCGTTTTAAGAGGTAAAGATCGCAATCCTACAGCCATCCAGAGGCTGAGTGGGGCGATGGCGCTGAACATCAAACGCCCCTGTGAAGCCCATGTCTCACTTGTCCAGCGGATCAGTCCTCCGAATAACACCCCAATCCAGATCAGGCTGATAAGCCGTCCAGTGAGTAGCGCCGGGTCTTTCAGGGCACGGTTCAGCCGCCACTGAGACAGGGCGATCAGCAGCCCCACCACAGCCACCAACAGAATCGCATTAAAAACCAGATACATAAAGTCCGGCAAGGGCACATTCACGCCCCCAAAGAATCCCCAATAACTCATCAAAAAGGTTTGCCGCTCCGACCACAATTGGGCCGCATTGGCTGGGATAGGGCGAGGCCCTACGATCTGGATAAATACGTTCAGACCAGTGGGATCGCCGTACAGTTGGAGGTTGCGCACATACCACCACCCACTGATGAGGATGGTCAGACCTCCAGTGATCACTGCGCTCTGAATGAAAAAACGCAGATCTCGGTGACGCCATGCGATCACCCCTAAGGCCAGCGCGATTAGAGGTAGAAGGAAGCCGATGTTGAACTTTGCCAGCATCCCTGCGCCTGCCAACACACCGATCAAGATCAGCTCTCGCAGCGCAGGTTTTTGCGTGCGCTGGAACAATCCCCCGATCAACACCAGCAGGGTACTGGCGAGGGCCGTGGAGAGGTTATCATTGTTCACACTGCCGCTGATGAACAGGAACATAGGGTTAAAAGCAGTGAAACACGCCGCCAAAAGTGCAATCGGATTGTGTTGGGACTCACTGGGGAAAAGTATCTGGGCGAGGCGGAAAGTCATGTAGACAGTAAGCCCACCAAACAGCACGCTCAGAAAGCGAGAAAGCTGGATCGCCAACATCGTCCCCCGCCACGGAAAGGCACGCGCAGATGGATCATGGATGGTCATGTTGACATTGCCATCCGGGACGATCAGCCCAATATCAGCGTGGGGGTTGATCTTGCGTACTGCCTCGAAGTCACTGGTATCAATGCCAGCGGTGAGGATCGCGGCCATCATGTAGTACAAGGGCGGCTGACTGCCTTCCTGCCGCCAAGTGGTTTCCACCCCCGGCATCTGAACCGGAAGCGCCAGTCTATGCTGAGCCATGTAACGTACCATTGGGTAATGCCACAGCTCATCGGAGGCTTCCAAAGGTGGGGTGATCACACTGTACGCGAACCCTAAAACCAAATAGGCAACCAGAATGAGGCGGATTGGGCGCTTCCACAAACGAGTCACAGGCAGTCCTTAAGGGTCTACAAGGATTGAAAAAAACGAACCGTCTCAGAGGCGATCTGATCCCACCTGAAGGACTGGGCAAGTGTTTGAGCACCTTGACCCAATGCCGCACGCCGTGTCGGATCAGCGATCAACCTGAGCAAGGCGGCGCACAGGGCAGTAGGGTTATCGGGGGGGATCAGGGCCACGTTCTGCCCCTCTTGAATTTCGGGATGGGGTACTTTAGGGGTCGTGGTCAGGATGGGGCATCCATGAGCTAAACCAGCCATGAAGCTCCCCCGCCGCAGTGAAACCCCATCACTGTAAGGCAGCACCAGCAGATCACAGCACAGCAGATGGGCGCTCACTTCAGATTCACCTACAAACCCTGTCCGATGGACTCGTCCCGTTAGGTTGAGGGTTTGAATATACCGATCAATCTGATCGGCGTACCCGAGATTGGTAGGGTCGCTCACTCCAACCCGTCCGCCAATGAGCAGCAGATATACCCCTGCGCCCTGATCGATGGCGTAGCGCATTCCCTGAAGTAAAGTTTCGATACCCTTGCTTGCATTCATGAACCCAAAATAGCCAAGCACGAAGGCCTCTGAGGGAATTCCGAGGGTGCGCCGCCACCGGGCACGATCATAGTCAGGAGGGGGCGTATGGGGGATATTGGAGCCGATGGGGATGCGGCGCAAGGCTTTTACCCCGCCTGTGTCGATAAGTTGCTGCTCGTCTGCCGGGTTGGTCACGATCACCCCTGCCGCACTCCGCGCCAGATGAGTCACAGCACGGGTTCGGAGTCCCCCGGCTTTAGGGAAAAGGTACGGAACCAAGAGATCATGAAAGGTGACCACCAGCGGCAGACGACGCAGCAAATTGGGCAGTAGGTGGATTAACCCCGCCATGTTGTAGGCAGCCGCTTGAAACTGAAGATTAATGATCTCCACCTCAGCGTGTCGCGCCCAGTTTTGAATTGCGCCAAGGCTGGCCAGATTCCAGTTCTGGATAGCTGCTGAGAGGTGAATCCCCGCTTCTGTACCCTCTTCTGCCGCTTGATCAGTGAGGATATGAGGAACATGTCCAGCACTAACAAAGGCCCGGGCAAGTTCACGGGTAAAAGCGCCAACGCCCCCCTGCATTGGGGGGTATTCGCCAGTGATCAAACCTATACGCATGTCCCTATTATCCCTTTATCATGCCGGGAAAACCTGCAAGGGCAAGCAGGGCTTTCCAATCTGAACGAAGGAGTTTGACGCGCAGACGTCGTTTGCTCCCGATAAGCCATTTGACGCTTTGGAGGATGATCTCCTGAACATACATCTCGATCAAGAACAAGCGCAGCCCCGCCGCCGCCAACCAGCCATGAAACTTGCCAAAGTAACGCAGTTTGCTTTGTTGAAAGTGGATCACCCGCGAATCAAAAACCTGCTCGCTGCTTTTACCCCCGTGATGGGTGATCTTAAACGTCCCCAGATAAAGCGCCTTCCAGCCCGCTTGTGAGGCCCGTTTGCACCAGTCCAATTCTTCATAGTACATTACATAACCTTCGTCCAAGGGCCCGATCTGCTCATAAACCTCGCGCCGCACCATGAGGGCTGAACCTTGTACCCAGTCAACTGGGAAAACCGCATCATCAGGCAGTTCGCGGGCGTAATAGTGATCGAGTATCCTACGTGGGGCATAAGGTTGAAGCCATGTGCTTTCAAAAAAGGCTGTGCCCATCGTTGGGAAACGCCGCCGAGTCGATTGATGTGAGCCATCTGTGTTGAGGGTGTGTGGCCCCACAATTCCCACCTCTGGATGCTGATCGAGGCAGCGAGTCATCTGGACAAGGGTTTGATCGAAGACTTCGGTATCAGGATTGAGCAGCATCAGATAGCGCCCCTTTGCCGCTTTCAGCCCCACATTATTGCCTTTGGTAAAACCAATGTTTCTATCCTGAGCCAAAACCTGAACCCAACCAAATTCGGTGTGCAGCATCTCAAGGGTTGAGTCACTGCTGGCGCTGTCCACCACGATCACTTCGTAGGCGAAGTCGGTGGGCACGGTCTGCTGGATGCTGTTTAGACATGCCCGCAGATAGTCACGGACATTCCAACTCACGATGATGATCGAAAGGGTTGGTATTGCATTCATGGGGAGAATTATAACAGGGAGGGAATCGCAAGGGGTGAGAGGAAGGCTAAAAAGGCTGTTTAACCCCTAACCCTCGCCCCTTCGCCCAATTTGGGAATAAAACGCCTTCTCTAGCTACCCAACACCACATCAAAAGAGGGAAAGAAGCCTGGAGGGAGAGGGTTATGGAGGTCAAGGA